>JBJEYY010000294.1:0-22369 GCA_051887095.1 Faecousia sp.
TGGAGGGGCTGAAGGCCCTGGTGGTGGACGACGACTTCAACACCTGCGACAGCGTGACCAAGATGCTGGTCCAGGTGGGCATGCGTTCGGAGTGGACCCTCTTCGGCAAGGAGGCAGTACTCCGGGCACGGCAGTCCATAGAGCTGAACGATCCCTTCCACGCCTACATCATCGACTGGCGGCTGCCGGATGTGAACGGCATCGAGGTCACCCGCCGGATCCGGGCTCTGGGGGACAACACCCCCATCATCATCCTCACAGCCTACGATTGGACGGACATCGAGGCGGAGGCCCGCTCTGCCGGTGTAACCGCCTTTTGCTCCAAGCCCATGTTCCTGTCCGACCTGCGGGAGTCTCTGCTCACTGCCCTGGGGCAGAAAAAGGCAGTCACCGGCTCCGTCCTTCCCGAGGCCTACGAGGCTTCCTGCTTCAAGGGCAAGCGGCTGCTGCTGGCGGAGGACAATGAGCTGAACCGGGAAATCGCCCTGGAGATTCTGGGCGAGTACGGTTTCCGGATGGAAATCGCCGAAAACGGCGCGGAGGCACTGGCCAAAATCGCCTCCTCCCGCCCCGGGGACTTCGATTTGGTACTCATGGATATTCAGATGCCCGTCATGGACGGCTACGAGGCTACCCGCCAGATTCGTGCCCTGCCGGATCCGGCGCTGTCCAGTATCCCCATCCTTGCCATGACGGCCAACGCCTTCGACGAGGATCGCCGGACCGCACTGGCGTGCGGCATGAACGGCTTCCTCTCCAAACCCATCAATATTGAGGAAGTAATCCAGACCCTTCAGGAATTGTTCTACCGGAAATAACGCTCCTCCTACCCAACGCCCGCCGATCCCGGCGGGCGTTTCTGCGCCTGTCAGCATTCCCCTTCGGGCAGATAAATTGTTGTTTATAATATAAGTTCCAAGTTTTCTGTCATTGCGAACCAGTGCGCACACTGGTGTGGCAATCCCCCAAGGTTTTAGGCCGCTTTTCGTTACGTTTCCCCATTTTACCGGGGGATTCCCACGCCAGTGTGAGCACTGGCGTGGAATGACAGAAAACTTGGAACGTGTGCTGTAAACAACAATTTACCTTTTTCTGTTTTGGGCAAATCGTCGAATCTCCGCTTTACATCTTCACCCCGTCATGCTATAATCCACAATATACGAAACATTACGAAATATTCCAGTAACACAAAGGAGATTTCACCGCCATGCAGGAGCATTACGATTCCCCCCGCTTTGAGCAAGCCTACACCTATTCCGGCTCCGACCTGGGCGCGGTCTGGAGCCGGGAGGAAACCCGCCTCCGGCTGTGGGCCCCCACGGCTGAAGCCGTTCGTGTCCGTCTGTACCGCAGCGGCAATCCCTGGGAGGATGACCTGCTGGAGGAGCTTCCCATGGAGCGAAGCACCCAGGGAACCTGGTGCCTTACCCTCCCCGGGGACCGGAGCGGCGTGTACTACACCTATCTGGCGGACGGGCGGGAGGCCTGTGACCCCTACGCCCGTACCACCGGCGTCAACGGCAGGCGGGCCATGATTCTGGATCTGATCTCCACCAACCCTCCTGGCTGGGAATCGGATGCCGATCCCCACAGCGGCAGCCCCATCACCGACGCGGTAATCTACGAGCTGCACCTGCGGGATCTGTCCATGAGCCGCTGCTCCCACATCCGAAACAAAGGCAAATTCCTGGGCCTGACGGAAACCGGCACCGCGCTTCCCGGGGGAATCCCCACAGGACTGGACCATATCAAATCCCTGGGGGTCACCCATGTGCAGCTGCTGCCGGTCTTTGACTACGGCTCCGTGGACGAGAGCCGGCAGGATATCGCGCAATACAACTGGGGCTATGACCCCATGAACTACAATGTCCCCGAGGGCAGCTACTCTACAGATCCCTTCCACGGGGAGGTCCGGGTCCGCGAAATGAAGCAGATGGTCAAGGCGCTCCACGACAATGGCCTCAGCGTGGTAATGGACGTGGTGTATAACCACGTTTACTGGGCAGAGGATTTCTGCTTCAACCGGATTGTCCCCGGGTATTTCTCCCGGCCCGACTCCAACGGCTCCGCCTGCGGCAACGACACCGCCTCCGAGCGGTCCATGGTGCGTAAATTCATTGTGGACTCATTGTGCTACTGGGCGGAGGAGTACCATATCGACGGCTTCCGGTTTGACCTGGTGGGCCTGATTGACACCCAAACCATCCGGGAAGCCATGGCAGCGGTCCGTGCCTCCCACCCCAACGTTCTTTTCTACGGGGAGGGCTGGTCCATGGATACCCGGACCACCCGGCCCGGGGTCAGCCTGTCCACCCAGGCCAGCAGCGGCCAGCTTCCCGGCTTCGGCTTCTTCAACGACTCCATCCGGGATCTGCTCCGGGGCTCCGTGTTCTATCCGCAGGAGCTGGGCTACGTCACCGGGGCGCTGCCTCAGGGGGATGCCCTGCGCTCCTGTTTCATGGGCGTCACCCCCTGGGCCTGCCAGCCGGGACAGAGCATCAACTACGTATCCTGCCACGACAATCACACCCTCTTCGACCGTCTGGCCCTGGCCCTTCCGGGAGCCTCCCGGCAGGAGCTGATCCGCAGAAGCAATCTCGCCGCCGCCTTCTGCATCCTCTCCCAGGGCGTTCCCTTCTTCCAGGCCGGAGAGGAAATGCTCCGCTCCAAGCCCCGGGGAAAGGGCAAATTCGACGGCAACAGCTACCGCTCCCCGGACAGTGTCAATGCCCTGAGATGGGAGCACCTGAAAAAAGAGGAATACCGGCAGACATTCGCGTATTACCGGGGGCTGATCGCTTTCCGGAAGGCCCACCCCTGTCTGCGGCTGACCAGGCGGGAGGAGATTTTCGCCACCGTCACCCCCATCCGCTGCGATAATCCCCATACCCTGGCCTTCCGCCTCCGCGGAAATGGAGAGCGGCTGCTGGTCATTTTCCACGCGGATACCAAGGATGCTTTCTTCCCCCTCCCCGAAGGCCGGTGGCAGCTGTGCATCGATGGAGACCGGGCCGGGACGGAGTGCCTCGGCGCCTTTACCGGCGGCATCCGGGTTCCCGCCTTAAGCGCCATGGTCTTGACCAACGCCGATTGACAATATCCACAAATTCGGAGAAGATTCTCCCCTCCCTCTTGTTGACATTCCCCCCACCCTTGGATTATAATAAAGATAAGAAAGTGGTTCCCCATTTTCGAAAGGAGGCAATTGTATGGAAAAGAAAATCATCACCATCAGCCGTGAATTCGGTTCCGGCGGACGTACCATCGGACGCATGGTGGCTCAGGAGCTGGGCATCCCCTTCTACGACAAGGAATTGGTGGATCAGATCGCGGTGGAATCCGGGTTCGCCCCCAAGTTTGTGGAGGAGAACGGCGAGCACTCCCCCGGCAGCAGCCTCTTCTCCTATGCCTTCGCCCCCCAGGGTGTCCCCGGGGTCATGAACGGCCTGTCCACCGCGGATTTCCTGTGGAACATCCAGTGCAATGTGATTCTCCAGCTGGCGGACAAGGGCCCCTGCGTCATCGTGGGCAGAAACGCGGATTACATCCTCAAGGACCGGGAGGACGCCTTCCATGTGTTCGTGTTCGCCGACATTCCCTTCCGGGCCGAGCGCATCGTCCGGCTCTACGGCGAGTCGGAGAAGAGCCCCGAGGCCCGTCTGCAGGAGAAGGATAAGCGCCGCCGGGTAAACTACCACCACTACACCGGCCGCAACTGGGGCCAGGCCCAGAACTATGACCTCTGCCTGGATACCGGCGTGCTGGGCATCGAGCAGTGCACCGACATCATCGTAAATGCCGTCAACAGCTTTAAAAAGTAATGTGCTTATCGGCTTAAGTCAGCAAGCCGACAAATTGGGAGTTTGTAAGTGTGCGAAACGAATGAAACTGTCATTGCGAACCAGGCCGCAGCCTGGTTCGCAATGACAGAAAATTTGGGGCGCACACTTACAAACACCAATTTGTCACACTGCTGAGTATCGTCAATCCGTATTCAGCAAAAAACCCGGAACATGTTGGTTCCGGGTTTTTTGCATCCATTATTTCGTATATTTCTCAATCCAATCGGTGATTTCCTTCAGCCTGCGCACCCGGTGCTGGGGCTTTCCGGAGCGGGAGAGCTCGTGATTCTCCCCATGGAAGCAGCACAGCCGGACCGGAACACCCCGGTCCACCAGGGCGGTGTACATCTGCAGGCCCTCCGCCAGGGGACAGCGGTAGTCCTCATCCGAGTGGATGAACAGCGTCGGTGTTTTCACATTCCCGGCATAGCGCAAAGGGGAATGCTTCCACAGCTTCTCCGGGCTGTCAAAGACATTGCCGCCGCACTGGTCCGTGGCGAAGCAGAAGCCGATATCGGAAACACCGTAGAAGCTAAGCCAGTTGGCAATGGACCTCTGGGAAGCGGCGCAGGCAAACCGGTCCGTATGTCCAATGATCCAGTTGGTCATGAATCCGCCGTAGCTGCCTCCGGTGACGGCCACCCGGGCCGGATCGATCTGGGGATAAGCGCGCAGTACCGCGTCGGTGAAGTCCATGATGTTTTCGTAGTCGGTTTCGCCGTAGGCGCCCCGGATGTCCATGAAATCGTTTCCCCTGCCGTCGGAGCCCTTGGGGTTGCAGAAGAACACGAAATACCCCCGGTTGGCCCAGAGCTGCATTTCATGGTAGAATACACTGCCGTAGACCGTTTTCGGGCCCCCGTGAATGTCCAGCACAGCGGGGTAACGCTTGGTGCTGTCATAGTCCCTGGGCTCCAGAACCCAGCCCTCGATGTCCAGCCCCTGGCTGCGGATCACCATGCGCCGGGGCTGTGCCACATATTTGTCCCGGAGGCAGTCCTCATTGAGGGCAGTCTGCTGGGTAAGCGCTCCCGTGGCCGGGTCCAGCAAATACAGCTCCTGCAGCTTCTGGCCGAACATGGCCGCCCTCCCCCCCCGGCGCATACTGCACCTGGGACAAAAACCGATAAGACAGGAAATCCTCAAGTTTCAGTTCTTCCATATTTTTCTCCCTTCCGCCTGAAAGGCAATTCTTCACATTAACAACCGCGCCTGGAAAAAATAAATTGGTGTTTGAAAGGGCGCGTTGCAAATTACCTGTCATTGCGAACCAGTCCGCAGACTGGTGTGGCAATCCCCCGGTTGAAGGGAGCCAGGTAACGATTACCTCCAAAAATCGCGGTAGATCTCACTCTTCTGGGCACTTTTCGGTACATTTTCCCACTAACCGGGGGATTGCCACACCAGCGTGTGCGCTGGTTCGCAATGACAGTTCTTTTTTGGTGCGACAAACAACAATTTATCACTTTTCCTGTTCCCGGCGGCGCGCACGATTGTGTTTTCCGTCTCAGCCAACCCCGGCAGCTTCCTGGTCCTGAATCTGAATGCTGACCCCGTTGACCTCCACATTCTCATCGGCACAGATCATGATGTACTTCACCCCGCCGATGATCCGGGTTTCAATCAGATCGCTGCGGGTTGGATCCACCTTAATCACCACGTCCGGCGTCTGAATCTCAAAATGCTTGCTGTCGATGATGTTCCTGGGATGCAGCTCCGCTTCAAAGCCGAAAACCGCATCATAATCCACGCTGAACTTCGCCACATGCTCCTCAGACACACCGCAGGAAGAGAGCACCTGCTTCACGTCCTCCTTGCCCACGGTGAGGGGCTCGGGCACCTTGCTCTCCTTGTGCAGCTCGAGGCGCTGGCAGAGCTGATCGTGGACATTCTGCACCACATCCAGGCTGCACTGCTCCCCCAGGGAGGTCTGCAGCAGGGCCTCGAAGGACTTCTTCTGCTCGGCGGCGGGCATGGGAATGGGGGCGTTGAACACCGCCTCCACGAAGGGCTCCTGGCTGACCTTCACGTCCCGGGTGTAGTAAAGGGCATTGTAGATATTGGTGGCCCGGTTGTCAAAGGCCGGGAACAGGAATCCAACGGCAGGAGGGCCCACCTGCTGCAGCATGGCCCCGTCATGGAACAGCTTCTCCTCGGGCACATAGTGCAGCGTGGCCTTGGTCTGCTTCACCGGACACACGGCGCAGAGAATGTACTGGTAGGTTTCCTCGGAGGAATCCGGCTGCGATTCGTCGTCCTTGCTCTTAAAGGGTACGTCGTAGCTGTCGCAGCCCAGCAGGATCAGATAATTTCCCTCCAGGGACACGGTATCGATGACCTTTTTCAGGAATTCCTCCCGGATTTCCTCATTTTCCAGGCGGCTGGAGCGCAGATCCATCAGGAGCTTATGCTCGGGGCTTCCCGCCACCTGGGCGGTTTTGAAGGTGATGTCAATCAGGTTTCTGCCCAGGGCTCCCGAGAGCACCTTGCGCAGCAGGCCAAAATATTTGTCCGCCTCATTTTCCGGCATGATACCGGTACTCTGGCGAAACTGGGAAATAATCTCCCGGTTTTCATTCACGTAGCAGCCGAACACCGCCGTCATATTGCTCCGGTCCCGGCGCTGTCTGCGGCGAATCTCGCCGACTTCCTTCTCGTTCATGGTCATTTCCTCTCAAATCAAAATGTAGGCTATCGGCTTAACCCGGTAAGCAGATAAATTGTTGTTTACCGCAACAAAAAAGCTGTCATTGCGAACCAGCGCGCACGCTGGTGTGGCAATCCCCCGGCCCCATGGAACCAGGTAACGATTACCACCAAAAATCGCAACATTCCCCACTCTTCAGGGCAATTGTCGGTACATTTCCCCTCTAAGTAAGGGGATTGCCACGGAAGGCCTGCGCACTGGTTCGCAATGACAGGTAATTGGTAACGCGCACCTACAAACACCAATTTTCCTATCCGCCGTGTATACCTGATCGCCAGAACAGGCTACCATCTTCCGACGCAGACCTTCTGAACCATTCCCGGTCCCTTGGAATCCTGGATGGCGGTGACGTAGGGCATTACAATGATATAGTCAATGTCATACTGCTCCACCAGATCCGAAATCGGCGTACTGTTGTACTTGCGGTAGTCAAAGGCATACACATTGTGAAAGCTCTGGGTCAGGAAGGGCACAAAGCAGTTTCCAAAGGAGTCCTTCACCACCATCACATTGGGGGCATCGGGCAGGCTCTTGTTTTCCGCGTGGGTCATGGGATAATCGGTGCCGAAGACCAGATACTTTTCATTGACGCCCCGGTTTGAGGCATCCTGGAGAATGGGCTTGGCGCTTGTGCCGCCGCCGCTGTAGGTGACCTCGAATTCAATTTCCCCCTCGGGGATGTAGGCGGTGACGGTATCGGGCCGGAGCCGGTGGGGCTGGCTGACCCGTCCGTACAGACTTCCCTTGAACTCTCCCTGCTCCCAGGGCTCCAGCGAGTCGATGTCCACGGCCTCCACGCCGATGGCGTCACAGATGGCCCGGTAGCTGTAGTAGGCGCCCAGCGCCGTCCAGTGATGGTCGGTCCGGAAAAAGATATATTCGCTGTTGTGCGCAATCAGCGCGGAAACGGTATCCACCGACACGACCCTGTCGTCCAGCTTGGAATCGATATACTCCAGGATCTTCACCTGGCTGACGCAGCCCAGCTTCTCCTGATAGGCATCCTCAATCAGCACACCAACCGCTGTGGGAGCAGGCGCGTTGACAACCGTAACGCCCTTATCCTCCACCTCCTGGGCCAGCTGGTTGAGCACCCCGGCATAGCGGTCGCTGGTTGCCTGGGAGAAATTCTGGAAAATAAAGGCACTGTCCCCAATCTGGAAGGCCGTCATATTCCGGATAATCTCCGCCGCGTCCCCCGCGTCCACACCGCCCCAGCTTTCCTCCTGGGGCTCGGTTTCCGGAGCTTCGGTTTCCGCCGTTTCCGTTGGATCCGTCTCCACGGGAACGGCAGGCTCCGGCTTCTCGGGAATGGGCGGCACCGTTTCCGTCACCGGCAGCTCCCCCTGAATGGTAATCTCGGAATGGCCGTATAGGGCGTCATCCAGATTGGCCAGCGTAATCCAGGTCTCCCGGCCGGGGAAGGTGTCGGAAAACCACAGCGTGATATCGTCAAAATAGCTTCCGTCCGCCAGGGCGCTGATGGAGAACTCCGGAAATTTCGCCAGTTCTCGCTTCTCGGAGTAGGACCGCTCCGGCCGCAAAGGGATCAGGAAGGAGACCACCGTCAGAATTCCCAGGGTCACGAAGAAGGGCACCGCATATCCCCAGCCGGGCTGGGGAGGTTTCTTTTCTTTTCTCAAATACCGCATAGCTTACCTCAGAACTGGAAATAGATGAAGGGATTGTAGCTGTCACCCACCAGATTTGCAGTGGAGGCCAGCAGCAGCACCACCGGAACCGTGGCACACAGCAGCACATTCCAGGCGGTGCCCAGCTTTCCATGGTTGTAGACAAAGCCCTCAATTTTCTGCTTCGCCCAGTGCAGCAGCGGCGTACTGGCAATGGCCGCCGCCAGCAGCAGATAGGCGTGGCTCTGAAGCTGGATCTCCGCCTCAAAGCCGGTCAGGGGATTCCCGTTGAGACCGAAGAGGGACTTTGCCAGCGTGAAGCCCAATTCCAGGTTGGTAAACCGGAAGATCACCCAGCCCAGGCAGACCACCAGCAGAAGGTACAGATTGGAAAGAACCGGCAGCTTTTCCAGCCACTTTTTCAGGAAGCTCCGCTCCAGCATCAGAAATACAAAGAACCACAGTCCCCACAGCACGAAATTCCAGCTGGCCCCGTGCCAAAGTCCCGTCAGCAGCCATACCACCAGAGTGTTGAATACCACCCGAAGCCTGGTACCCCGGTTGCCGCCCAGGGGGATGTACACATAGTCCCGGAAGAAGGTTCCCAGGGATATATGCCACCGCCGCCAGAACTCCGTAACGGTTCTGGAGATGTAGGGGTAATTGAAATTTTCCGGATAGTGGAGCCCCAGCATCCGTCCCATGCCGATGGCCATATCGGAATAGGCGGAGAAGTCCAGGTAAATGTGGAGGGCATAGGCAATTATTCCCACCCAGGCGCCCAGCACGCTTGTACTGCCCAGCCGAGTCAGGTTGGCGGCCAGCATTCCCGGATCCGAAGCCACGCTGTCCGCCAGAATCAGGGTATCCGCCAGGGCGCCGCAGGGGTTGGCCAGCAGCACCTTCTTGGCAAGCCCCGCGCAGAACCGGGACACCCCCTGCGCCAGCTCCGGTTTTCTTGGCTCCGCGCCGAACAGCTCCCGGTCGATGGTCTTGTAGCGGACGATGGGGCCCGCGATGCACTGATGGAACAGCGCCGCGTACAGCAGCACATTCCAATAGCTCCTCTGGGCCTGGGCATCCCCCCGGTACACATCCACCACATAGGTCAGCAGCTGGAAGGTGTAAAAGGAGATACCGATGGGCAGGGCAATGCTGCGGATAAAGTCCGGCACCGTGCCGAAGATTCCGCAGATCAGTCCCGCGTACTTAAAGTAGCCGATGAGACCGATGTCGATCACCGCCGCCAGCATCACCCAGCCTCGCTGATCCCGCCGGGAAGAAGACCGCTCCACCCCCAGGGCGCAGGCCCAGGAGGCAAAGGCCATGAACATCATCAGCAGCACGTATTTGGGCTCTCCCCAGGCGTAGAAGATCAGGGAGAATACCAGCAGCACCCAATTCTGCGCCTTTCTGCTGCGGCAAAGGCTGTAGGCCAACAGGGAAAGGGAGAAAAATCCGTATAAAAAAATCAAGCTGGAAAAAACCATATTCAATCCACCATGTTCTGCTCTGTTTTACAATATCCGCTCCGCCAAAGGCCGCGCATATTCAGATAAATTGTTGTTTACAGCGGCGCCTCAAGTTTTCTGTCATTGCGAGCCAGTCCGCAGACTGGTGTGGCAATCCCCCAAGGATTTAGGGCGGTTTCCGTTACGTTTCCCCATTTTACCGGGGGATTCCCACGCCAGTGTGCGCACTGGCTCGGAATGACAGGAAACTCGGAACGTGTTGTAAACAACAATTTATCGGCATTCCCTCTGCCCGGCAGCAGCCGCTTCACGTGTTGCCGTGAAGCGGCTGAGACGTTATGCGTATTCCGTAATGGGCACGCCAATAATCGACGCTTTGGGATAGCTGTCGATCATCGCCTGGGCTTCGTCCTCCGAAATGGGCTCGGCGTTTTCCACCTCTCCGTAGCCCCGGAACCAGGGATTTTCAGGATCCACGCCCGCGTCGAAGATCAGGCGCTGATCCACAATCAGATTCCCGGCGCTGTAGCGGTAAAAGGTGTAAATCGTACTGGCGGCCCCATTGGAGCCCACGTTCACCAGTATTTTCTCATCGGTGAGGGAATAGGAATTCCGCTCCGCACCGGAAAGCACGTGTACCATCCGGCCCTGCACATAGGCATACAGGTCGTAAATCACATTTTCATCGGTAATCAGGAGCTCCGGCACTCCATCCCCGTCCAGGTCCATACGGGCAGCGCTCAGCTGATCCGCTTCCGTCAGGAAGGTCACCAGGAGGCTGATGTCCTCTTCCGTGCACTTGGTGGCATCCCAGTTTTCCCGGATGGCTGTCCGATATTTGGACACGATCTGCTGATAGGCCTCCTTCATGGTCTGCTCCGGGCCGGGGTCGGTTTGATCGGAAGCCGTGGGAAGGCTTTCCGGGGCCTGGGATTCCGGAGGATTCTTCTCCTGCCTGTACTGCTCCACATACTGCATAGCAGTATGGTAAGCCTGCTGCAGAACGCCGAACCGGTAGGCGGCATACAGCCCCCCTCCCAGCACCAGCAGCACCAGCACCGCCGCCGTCAGCCGGATGCGGGTCTGTCCTCTGGGCTTCCATTTTTTCCCTTTAATCTCCTCTGCTTTGGGTCTTGCTTCCAGCAGCTCCTCCGCAAGGGCTTCCTTGCAGGACACGTCCGGGGAAAAGGACTGATAAATTTCCCGAAGATCTCTTCTCAGCATGCTTCTTCCCCTCCCGTCTCTTCCCGGGGCAGCGGTTCCTCCGGGGCTTCCCCAGGGGCTTCCAGAGTCTGCGGAGCATCCTCTGTGGCTTGCTCATCCTGGGGCGCTTCCTCCGTCCGGTCGGCCTCCTGTGCGGGAGGTTCCTCCGGAGAATCGCCCTCCGGCGCTTCCTCCTGTCCGGGCGCTTCCTCCGCTTCCGGTTTTGTTTCCTCCGGAAGCTCGGTCTGCTGCTCCTCAGCCTCCTCCGATGCGGCATCCTCCGGATCGCCGTCCACATCCAGCCGCCGCTTCACACGGCGCAGCCGTCTGCGGACCGATGCCTCCGTACAGCCCAAAAAGTCCGCAATCTCTTTCTTTCGGTAGCCCTCGCAGTAGTACAGCAGGGCAATCAGCCGGTCCTTCCGGGAAAGCTTCATTAGCTCCTTCCCCTGCTCCGGCTGCTGCTCGCCCTTGGGCGTCTTTTTTCCCAACTGATAGGCGGTCAGAATCATCCAGGCTCTCGCCTCCCGCTCTGACCGGAATTCCATTCCTTGATTCAAAATCTTCCGGAAAATCTCCCGGGTCATGGTCAGGGCATCTCCCCGTCCCACGGTGAGAAAGCCGCAGCTGCGGTAAACCGCATCCGCGTGATCCCGGATAAAATCCTTCAGCTCCCAATCTGAGGGCGGTACATACGCCATCGGAATGCCTCCTTTCAAAAGCAAATCTGCCCGTGGGCCCTCAGCCCTGCAGGCACTTCCAGTTCTTTACAAAGTATTCCACGCCGGAATACACGGTGGTGACCACAATCACGGCAATCACCAGAGCGTTCAGCCATGCCACGCCGGGAATGGCCATCATGGCGCACAGGCCCACCATGGTGCTGGCGGTTTTCACCTTGCCGCTCCACCCGGCGGCGATCACATTGCCCTTCTGCACCGCCACCAGCCGCAGGCCCGTCACGGCAAACTCCCGGGTCAGCACGATCATCAGCGCCCAGGCGGGGAAGCTGCCCCACTGGCAGAACATGCACATAGCGGCAATGGTCAGCAGCTTGTCCGCCAGGGGATCCAGGAATTTCCCGAAATCCGTGGTCTGGTTGTAGGTCCGGGCAATGTACCCGTCCACAAAATCCGTGATGCTCGCCACAATGAAGATGCCCAGGGCAATCCACATCCAGATTCCCGCTTCTCCTCCGGTCATGTACATGGCTGCCATATAGAAGGGGATCAGCAGCACCCTCAAAATCGTAATCTTGCTTGCGCTTGTCATGCTTCCTCCTCCACGGTGTAGCCCGTCAGGTCGCCGTCTACACACCCGTCAATGCACACCGTCACAAATTCTCCCTCCCGGAGGGGCTCCTCCGAGGCAATCCAAACCCGACCGTCAATCTCCGGGGAATCGGCGAAGGTACGTCCGAAGAACTGCTCCTGCTCCTCGTCGTAGCCGTCCACCAGCACCTCCACGGCCTTTCCGACCATGGCGGCATTATATGCGTCCATAATTTCCGACTGGAGCATTTCCACAGCCTCCGCCCGTTTCTGAGCGGTTTCCGAATCCACATGCTCCATTTCCGCGGCGGGGGTGCCCTCCTCAGGAGAGAAGGCAAATGCCCCCACCCGCTCCAGGCGCTCTTCCCGCAGGAACTGGCAAAGCTCCCGGAACTCCTCCTCCCCTTCGCCGGGAAGGCCGGTAATCAGGCTGGTGCGGATGACCAGCCCGGGAATCTTCTCCCGGAGTTTGCGGAAGAGCTGCCGCAGGAACGCCCCATCCCCCCGGCGGTTCATCCGCTTCAGGATTTCACTGTTGCAGTGCTGGATGGGGATGTCCAGATATTTCACAATCTTGGGCTCGGAGGCCATGACCTCCATGAATTCCTCGTCGATTTCATCCGGATAGACATAGTGCACCCGAATCCAGTGCAGACCGTCGATTTCGCAGAGCCTGCGCAGCAGCTCCGGCAGGAGCCGCTTGTGGCCGGGCAGATCCGTGCCGTAGCGGCTGGTGTCCTGGGCCACCACAATCAGTTCCTTCACGCCCTGAGAGGCCAGGACTCTCGCCTCGTAGAGCACGTCATCCATCTGCCGGCTGCGGTACTTGCCCCGAAGAGAGGGAATCACGCAGTAGGCGCAGTGGTTGTCGCACCCTTCCGCGATTTTGATGTAGGCGTAATGCTCCGGGGTGGTAAGAATCCGCCCCGTCTCCTGCTCCGGGGCATCGATGGAATCGAAACGCTCCACCTTTCCGTCCTCCAGCAGGCTTTCAATGGCCGGGACGATTTCGGTGTAGCTGCCCGTGCCCAGGATTCCGTCCACCTCCGGCAGTTCCTTCAGGATCTCCCCCTGATAGCGCTGGGAAAGGCACCCGGTGACCAGGATTTTCCCCACCAAGCCCGCCTCCTTCATGGCGGCGGCCTTCAGGATGTAGTCGATGGCCTCGCTTTTCGCCGAGTCGATAAAGCCGCAGGTGTTGATGACCACCACGTCGCAGCCCGCCACCTCCGCGCAAACGGTGTGGCCCGCCTCCTGGACCCGAAACATCATCCGTTCGCAGTCCACCTGGTTCTTGGCGCAGCCCAGGGAAATAAATCCGATATTTGCCATTTCAGTCCTCCAGAAAATCTTCCGTTTCCAGCTGCATGTCGGACAGCACCTTGCGGATGCTGCCGTAGCTGTGCCCCCGCCGGATCAGGGCGTCCACCGCCCGTTTCACCTGGCGCTGGTCGGACTGGGCATCCAGCCGGGAACGAAGAAACTGTTCTATTTTTTCACTTTGATCGGGGAAGTCTGCCAGGGCCTCCTCCCAGAGGTCCTTCGGGATTCGTTTTTCATACAATGCCTGCTCGGCCCGGGAAAGCCCGTAGCCCTTGGCCGCGCAGGAGCGGACCACCTGCTCCGCCGTGGCCCGGTCGTCCAGCAGGTTCAGACCCTCCATCCATTCCACGGCCTGCTTCGCATCAAGAGCGTCCTCGCCCTTGCGCACCAGCCGCTGCTCCAAATCCCGCTTGGACACGGAGCTGGCGGAAACAATCCGCACCGCCCGCATTTTCGCGGACATGGCTCCCACCGCCCGGCGAAGCTCCGAAAGGGCTTCCTCCGACAGCTCCAGCCCGGCATAGAGGCCATAATCCTCCACGGTCTGCCGGTACAGCCGCATGGAGCTGCCGTCGTCAAAACGAAGGGTGTACCTTCCCGCCCGGTCCGGAGAAGCGGCCAGGAAATCAATCCTCATCGCTGAAATCGTCGGCGCTGACGGCTACCGCCCGCTCGGCGGCCTTGGCGGGTGCCTTGGGGCTGCCGTTCAGCTTCCACAGGTTCTCCCGAACCTGCTGCTCCACCTGCTCGGCAATGTCGGGGTGGGCAATCAGATAATCCTTCACGGAGTTGGCGCCCTGGCCGATGCGCTCGTCGCCCATGGAAAACCAGCTGCCGCTCTTCTGGATAATGTCCATCTGAACCGCCAGATCCACCAGCTCTCCCCACTTGGAGATTCCCTGGCCGTACATGATCTCGAACACCGCCTCCCGGAAGGGGGGCGCTACCTTGTTCTTGACCACCTTCACCCGGGTCTTGTTGCCGATGACGTTGCCGCCCTCTTTAATGGCCTCTACCTTGCGCACGTCCAGCCGGACGGAGGCGTAGAACTTCAATGCGTTGCCGCCGGTGGTGGTTTCGGGGTTTCCATACATGACGCCGATCTTCATACGCAGCTGGTTGATGAAGATGACCACGCAGTTGGTCTTGGAAATGGTGCCCGCCAGCTTGCGCAGGGCCTGGGACATGAGCCGGGCCTGGAGGCCCACAAAGGTGTCGCCCATTTCGCCCTCAATTTCCTGCTTGGGCACCAGAGCCGCCACGGAGTCCACAACCACCGCGTCCACCGCGCCGGAGCGCACCAGAGCATCGGTAATCTCCAGGGCCTGCTCGCCGGTATCCGGCTGGGACACCAGCAGATTGTCAATATCCACACCCAATGCCGCGGCGTAAACCGGATCCAGGGCATGCTCCGCGTCCACGAAGGCCACCTCGCCGCCCCGCTTCTGGGCCTCGGCCAGGATATGCAGAGCCAGGGTGGTCTTACCGGAGGACTCAGGTCCATAGATCTCAATGATTCTTCCCTTGGGCACGCCGCCGATGCCCAGCGCCGCATCCAGAGCCAGGGAGCCTGTGGGAATTGCCTCCACATTCATCTCCGGCCGGTCGCCCAGGCGCATCACGGTCCCCTTGCCAAAATTCTTGTCAATCTGGGCCAGGGCGGTCTGCAGGGCCTTTTTCTTGTCAGACGCGGGAGCGGGCGCCTCGTAAGCAGTTTTCTTAGTAGCCATTATCAATCATCCTTCCTGCCGTATTGGGCAATTACGGCTCTTTCTCTTTCGTTAAAATCTCTGGTTCTTTCCAGAAGCTTAAATCCCGCTTCCTCCAGGATGGCACACACGGCATCCCCCTGGCCCATGCCGAATTCAAAGCACAGGAAACCTCCCGGCTTCAAGGCATGGCGGTAGTTTTCCGCGATGCTGCGGTAAAAGTCCAGCCCGTCCTCCCCGCCGTAGAGGGCCATGGAGGGTTCGTAATTTTTCACGCTGGGCGGAAGCTCCTCCATCTCCCGGCCTGTCACATAGGGCGGGTTGGAAACGATCATATCGAATTTTCCCAAAAACGCCGGAGGTTCCAGCCGGGCATCCGCCCGGACGGAGTTGACCCGGCCTCCGAATTTGCAGCGCTGGATATTCTTCTTCGCCACGGCGAGAGCATCCTGGGACAGGTCCGCCAGGGTCACCCGGGCATCCTTTACCCGGCTGGCAATGGCCAGGCCAATGCAGCCCGACCCGCAGCAAAGATCCAGAATCCGGGGGTCCTGCTGCAAAAACAGCGCCTTCTTCACCGCCAGCTCCGTCACCGCGCAGGTGTCGTCCCGGGGAATCAGCACGTCGGGTGTCACATACAGGGTCAATCCATAGAAATCCCACTCCCCCAGCACATAGGCCAGAGGCTCCCCCTCCAGGAGCCTGCGCAGGGCCCGGTATACCTTTTTGCAGACCTCCTCCGAGGCGTACAGCTCCCGCTGGGCCAGAATCTCCTCCTGACTCTTTCCGGAGAACGCGCATAGCACCTCCCGAGCCATCAGCGAAGCCGTCTGGGGCTCCTCCTGCTGCAGAAGCGCACGGCGGAGCTCCAGATACAGCTCCCCATACTGCTTTACCACTGGTCGGAGCCCTCCTCTTCCGGCAGAACCGCCGTCATTGCGGCGATGGCCACCTCAAGCATGCCGTCGTCGGGCTCGTTGGTGGTAAAATGCTGCATCCACAGTCCCGGAGCCGTGAGAATCCGGGTAAAACCGTTGTCATGGCGCCCTGCCCAGCGGTTGATCTCATAGGTGATGCTCACTACCAGCGGAATAAGCAGCAGCTTGAACACAATCATAATCAGCCGATAGCCGAAGCTGCCCCGGATCGTATTCAGAGCGGGAATCACCGCCAGCAGCGCGGAGGAGGCAATGCTGAACACCAGAATAGAGATCACCATCACCACCAGAAGGAAGCTGGTGCCGCAGCGGGGATGGAGCCGGGTCTGCTGCCGGACGTTCTCCACGGTCAGGGGAAGCCCCCGCTCGTAGCAGCGAATGGTCTTGTGCTCCGCCCCATGGTAGGAAAATACCCGCTTCATCTCTCCCATCCGGGAAACCGCCAACATATAGGCCAGGAAAATAACGATCCGGATCACGCCCTCCACCAGGTTCAGCAGCAGCGTGGATTCGATCCACCGATCAAAGAATCCTCCCACCACCATGGGCAGCAGGAAAAACAGTCCGATGGAGAGCCCCAGTCCCATGGCCACGGCGATATACAGCACCGCCTGCTGGAATTTTTCGTTCCCAAGCTTCTTTTCCAGCCACATATCGAATTTGGAGGGCTCCTCGCTGTATTCCTCCGGGGCCAGATCCGCGGACTTCAGCAGCATCTTCACGCCCATGACCTGGGCGTCAAAGAAATTGAATACGCCCCGGATAAAGGGCCAGCTTTTGGGAGATTCGGGGGAATTGAGCTTCCGGGGCATCACCTCCAGATGGATGCCCTCGGCGCCCCGGACGGCGATGGCATCCTTCTGGGGGCCCCGCATGAGAATTCCCTCAATGAGCGCCTGCCCGCCGATCATGGTTTTGAACTCTCCGCAGCAGGACTTCTCGTTTTTCTGTGTCATAATGTTCCTTTCGTTATTGCCGACCCCTGAAAACTGCTTTTTTGCGGTTTTGGGCGAGGGGTTTTGTTCAAATCACCGCACCTGTAGGGCGGGGGTCATGACATAAGCCGCTAACGTTACGGGATAGAGCCGTAACAATCCCTGGATAAACCTACCGTTTCCCACATCGAAACGTGGGCGGCGGGGTCATGACCCCGCCCTACAATGGGCAAGAGTTTTTGAGGCGCTCTACTCTCCGATGGGCAGCCGCACGGTGACCACGGTGCCGCCGCCGGGAGCGTTCTCCAGGGTCAGGGTGCCGCCGTGCATCTCGATGATCTCGTCGCAGACCGCCAGACCGATGCCGGTGCCCCGGGCCTTGGAGCTGCCTTTGTAGAATTTTTTCTTCACCAGCGGGATTTCATCCTCGGGAATGCCGGGGCCGTAGTCCCGGATCCGGACCACAACGCAGTCTCTCTCCTGGCTGATGGAGGCGTCGATTTTCTTTCCCTCGCCGCCGTGCTTGGCGGCGTTGTCCAGGATGTTCAGGAACACCTGCCGCATCCGGTTGGGATCGCAGGAAATCTCCGGAATGTCCTGGTCATTTTCCAGGTAGTTCAGTTCGATGCCGTCCTGCGCCAGGCGGCTTCCGTACATGAACACCGTATCTTCAAATTCGCTTCTGAGATCCGTGGGCTCCACGGACAGGGTCACTTTGCCGTCCTGCATCCGGGTGAAGTCCAGCAGCTCCATGACCATTTCGGTAAGCCGCTTGGCCTCGCTGGAGATGATCTTCATACCCTGCCGGGTATCCGGATCCATGTCCTCGTTGGAAAGCAGCGTTTCGCTCCAGCCGTTGATGACGGTGAGCGGCGTGCGCAGCTCGTGGGACAGCTGGGAGATAAACTCCGCCTGCATTTTCTCGTTCTGGCTGATCTTCACGGACATCTCGTTGATGGTGTTGGCCAGCTCCCCGATTTCATCGTCGTATTTGGTCTGAATCTGGGCGCCGTAGCTGCCGCTGGCAATCCGCTTGGCCTTCTCGATGATCTGATCCACCGGGTTCAGGATGGAGCGGATATAATAGCTGCTGCTTAAGAGCGCCGCTCCCAGCACCAGCATCAGCACCAGGGTGCTGACCAGCGCCACCAGGAAAATCTGCACATCCGCAAGATAGGTGGAGGTGACATATCGGAATACGCCCACCACCTCGCCGCTGGAGTAGATCACCGGCCCGGACACGGCGATGATCCGCTCCCCGGTGACCGGGTCCTTACCCACAAAGCTTGCAGCATCCCGGGTATGGATGGCCTGCATAATCTCCGGCGTGGCGGGCGAATCCCCCGCCCAGTGCCCATAGGAGGAGGCCACAATATTGCCCTGGCTGTCAAAGAACTGCAGCTCGATGGTATTGCGCTTTTCGTAGGTTTCGGTATAGGTAATGCAGGACTGGTAAAATTCGCTGATGTTCTGGTTGATGTAGTCGGCGAAGAACTCCGTGGTGGTTCTCGCCCGGCTTTCCAGATCCGACTGCATGTTGGAGTAATAATAGGCCGCGTAGGACGCGGTCACCGCCAGCACGCACACCAGTCCCAGGGAGAAGACCACGCCCAGCGTATTGATGATCCAGCGCCTTCGCAGTCCTCCCACTCGTTTTCCGGATTCATTGGCCATTTGCTTTTACGCGCCCCACTTATAGCCCAGACCCCACACGGTGGTAATGTAGGTGGGGTTGGCGGTATCGTCCTCAATTTTGATCCGGAGGCGGCGGATGTTCACATCCACAATCTTCAGCTCGCCCTCGTAATCCCGGCCCCACACGGCGGAGAGGATATCCTCCCGGGACAAAGCCCTGCCGGGGTTCTGCATGAAGAGCTTCAAAATGGCGTACTCCACCTGGGTCAGACGGATCCGGTTTCCGTTTTTCTCCAAGGTGTGGTTGCGGGTATTCATGACGAAGGGCCCCTGGGTCAGCAGCTCCGAGCTGGCCGAGCTGTCGCCGCCGATGCGGCGGTACAGGGCGTCGATCCGGGCAGTCAGCTCCGCCGGAGAGAAGGGCTTGGTCACATAGTCGTCGGCCCCGGTCATCAGCCCCGTGACCTTGTCCATCTCCTGGGTCCGGGCGGTAAGCATGATGATGCCCATCTGCTTGGAGGTGGCCCGGATCCGCCGGCAGACCTCAAAGCCGTCGATGTCCGGCAGCATAATGTCCAGGATTGCCACGCCGATGTCCGGGTTGGCCGCGATGGCGTCCAGGGCCTCCTGGCCGGTGCCCGCCTCGATGACATCATAGCCTGCCCGTTTCAGATTGATGACCACAAAGCTTCGAATGTTGACTTCGTCTTCCAGAATCAGTACTTTTTTCATATTCCTCTTCCCTTCTCCATATCAGTCCTGGGGAATCAGCCGGAAGCTGTTCACAAGATATTCCTCCGTAAAGCCGTAGAGAGCCGAGCCCGCCTCCAGCTTTCCGGCGTAGGTAATCCCCTCCGCCCGGTGCAGGACGAAGCGGTTATTCTGGGTGGCCTGGTATTCCCGGTCATTGCCGGCATGCTCGGTGATGGTAAACAGGATGGTCACCCGGTCGTAATCCTCACTCCACATATAGAAGGTGTAGCTGTTGCCCCACTGCTCCATGGTCAGGTAGCTTGCCCAGCTGCTGTCCAGCGTCAGATACCAGCCCCCCGCAAAATTGTGGAAGGTACACAGCTTGTCCACCTCGTTGCCCCTGGGATCCATGGAATACCAGCGCAGCAGATACTGCTTCTCGGTGCCGCCCTTGGTGGAAATGGGCTTCATGGAAATGAGCCTCGGCAGCTCAAAAATTCCGTCGCCGTCCAGATCGTCGGGATACACGGCGTAGTTGCGCAGAGAGCTGACGCTGGTGCCGGAGCCGTTGGCGGCGACATTCACAAACCGCTCATCCCGCAGGGTGAACACATCCGTAACCACTGCGTCCTGCCTGCCGGTACTGGCCACATACACCGCCGGGAAGCCGCCGTGGAGCTTGCTCACGGAGATCCGCTTCACGTCCTCCGGCTGGGCGGACATTTTGGCCTCCACGGAACGCTCCATGGCGCTGCCTTTGTAGCTGTAGAGCACCGCCACGCCTCCGGCCATGTCCGCTTCCCCGGGCCGCATCACCAGCAGATCCTCCCGGCCGTTGCCGTCTAAGTCACAGCTGACAAATTTGGAATAGCTGGTGCTGAGCAGCTGCCGGACGTTCCCGTCCGCGAAGGAAAACACGGACAAGGTTCCCACCACCTGATCGCTGAGCTGCCGGCCCAGAACAATTTCGCAGCCGGGTTGATCGTCGATTTCCACGTACTCCACCTGTTCAAAGGAGGTGCCCCGGAAGGCGATGACCTCCTGAATCTGGCATTTTCCCTCCTCGTCCTGCTGGAAAATCAGCAGCTGGAGGGGCTTGTCCGAACGGCCCTTGGCGAATACCAGATATTCCATCCTGCCGTCCCCGTCCAAATCCGCAGTCTGCAGGGTCTGGCGGTGCTCGCCGGAGAGGGGCGCGGCGTAATCCAGACCGACCATGGCAATATCGATGGCGGACTGGAGCTCATTATACTGCTGGGAACGTTTGGGGACGCTGTACATCTCCTCCACCGTTCGCAGGGCGCAGCCGCTGAGGCTCAGCATAAGACACAGCAGTCCCAGGGCCCATATTCGCTTCAACACGGCATCCGCTCCTTTCAGCAGGGTATTATATCACAGTTTTTCGCAAATAGGAAGCTATTTCAGCACCACATTTGCTTCCCCCAACAGATTTTTCAGTTCCCGGAGCATGCTGTCGGCGAAGGAACACCGGGTTCCCCGGCGGACCTTGGTGTCCGCAAAATACAGTACGGCGCCGGAGGTTCCCGGGAACATGTTGAGAATCGCCCGGACCTTGGGATAGAGCGTTCCCTCCTCCCCGGGCAGCCGCAGATACAGTGTGGAGGGGGCCTGGGGCTGGCTGTCCTGTCCCCGCTGCTCCGCGAAGTCGGATATGGGTCTGGCCCGGTTGATGACGATCTGAGGCTCCTTGTCGTCCCGCAGCGACAGCCGTCCGGTGACCACCACGGCGCAGTTCTCCTTCAGATACCCTCCGTATTGGCCCAGCACATTGGAAAAGGCCAGCATTTCCACCGAGGCGGTGTCGTCCTCCACGGTGATATAGGCCATCATGGAGTTATTGCGGGTGGTCTTCATCTTCACGCTCTGCACAATCCCCGCCACGCTGACGATCTCGTCGTCCTTCAGATTCTCATCCGAGTCCATCAGCTTCCCAATGGGCATGACCCGGGTGTTTTTCAGGTAAACCCGGTAGTCGTCCATAGGGTGGCCGGAGAGGTAGATTCCGGTGGTCTCCTTCTCCATAGCCATGAGGTCTGCCCGGCCCAGCTCCGGCATGTGGGGAATGGGAATTTTTCCGGCGGCGTCCTCCTGGTCCAGCATGGCAAACAGCCCCAGCTGTCCCTCCAGATTCCGCTTCCGGGAGGAGGCGATGGAATCCATCATGTTTTCATACACCGCCAGCAGCTCGCTTCTGTGGCAGCCGAAGCAGTCCATGGCTCCGCACTTGATTAAGCTCTCCACGGCCCGCTTGTTCAGCTCTCCCTCTCCCATCCGCTCCAGGAAGTCCTCCAGGGATTGGAAGGGCCCCCCTTCCCGGCGCTTGGCCGTCATGGTGCGGATCAGACCGATGCCCACATTTTTCACCGCCCCCAGTCCGAAGCGGATGGCGTCGCCCTCCACCGTAAAGTGGTCCTCGGAGTGGTTGATATCCGGCGGCAGCACCGGAATCCCCAGTTCCTTGCACTCCGCAATGTATCCGGAGATTTTCGTGGCGGAGTCCAGGACCGAGGTCATCAGCGCCGCCATATACTGCCGGGGGTAGTGGCACTTGAGGTAGGCGGTCTGGTAGGCCACCACCGCGTAGCACACGGCATGGGCCTTGTTGAAGGCGTAGTTGGCAAAGGCCACGATTTCATCGTAGATGGACTGACCCACCGCCTCCGGCACCCCGTGGGCAATACAGCCGGAAATGTTCTGCTGGGGATCGCCGTAGACAAAGGTTTTCCGCTCCGCCTCGATGACTTTCATTTTCTTCTTGGAGATGGCCCGACGGATGTTGTCCGCCTGCCCCATGGTATAGCCGCCCAGGCTCCGGAAAATCTCAATGACCTGCTCCTGGTACACAATACAGCCGTAGGTCACCTTTAAGATGGGCTCTAAGAGGGGGGTCTTGTAGGTCACCTTCCGGGCGTCCAATTTGTTTGCGATGAAGGTGGGAATGGAGTCCATGGGGCCGGGCCGGTAGAGGGCCACAATGGCCGTGATGTCC
>JBJEYY010000295.1:0-4425 GCA_051887095.1 Faecousia sp.
GCCAGTTTGCGAACTGGCTCGCAATGACAGCATATATTCGACAAACACCAATTTGACGATTTGCTGGGTTAATCCGATATAATTGTCAATTTCTTAAAGGATATACTGCCGTTTGCCGGTCTGCAGGTCCCGCCACACGGGGCTCATGCCGCGCAGGTATTCCACCACCTGAGGAACCACCTCCAGAATGTGGTCCACTTCCTCGTCGGTGTTGTACTCGCTGAGGCTTAAGCGCAGGGAACCGTGGGCCACATCGTGGACCCGGCCGATGGCCAGCAGCACATGGCTGGGATCCAGGCTGCCGGAGGTGCAGGCGGAGCCGGAGGAGGCGCAGACCCCCTTCATGTCCAGAAGCAGCAGCAGGCTCTCGCCCTCGATGCCCTCGAAGCAGAAGCTGACGTTGCCGGGCAGACGGTGTACCCGGTCGCCGTTGAGGGCGCAGTGGGGAATCTTGCTCAGGCCCTCAATGAGCCGGTCCCGCATGGCAGCTACCTTCGGCATATTCTCGTCCATGTGGTCACAGGACTCCTTCAGCGCGGCGGCCATGCCGCAGATGCCGGGGATGTTCTCGGTGCCTGCCCGCTTGCCCCGCTCCTGAGCGCCGCCCTCGATCACGTTCACCAGGGGGAAGCCCCGGCGGACATACAGGGCGCCCACGCCCTTGGGGCCGTGGAACTTGTGGCCGGAGAGGCTGAGCATATCGATGTTTTGCTCCTTCACATTGATGTGCAGATGGCCCACAGCCTGCACCGCGTCGGTGTGGAAGGGCACCCCCGCCTCCTTACACACGGCGCCGATCTCCGGGATGGGCAGAATGGAGCCGATCTCGTTGTTGGCGTACATCACGGTGACGAGGCAGGTATCCTCCCGGATGGCGTCCCTCACCTGCTGGGCGGTGATATTGTGGTTTGTGCGCACATCCAGATAGGTCACCTCGAAGCCTTCCTTTTCCAGCTTCTGCAGGGTGTGGAGCACCGCGTGATGCTCAAAGGCCGTGGAGATGATGTGCTTCTTTCCCTTCCGGGCCCCCAGCCGGGCAGCGGAGATGATGGCCTGATTGTCTGCCTCGCTGCCGCCGGAGGTGAAAATGATCTCCCTCGGCTCACAGCCCAGGCACTCCGCCACAGTGGCCCGGGCAGCGTCCAGAGCCTCCTTGGCCTCCTGGCCCACGGAGTGCAGCGACGAGGGGTTGCCGTAAATATCCCGGAAATAGGGCATCATGGCATCCACCGCGGTCTGGCTCATCCGGGTGGTTGCCGCGTTGTCCGCGTAAACTTGCATAGGAAAAACCTCCAATTGGTATTCACCCAGTAATTTCGTAGGTAATCATAGCACGAATCGCCTACCATGTCAATAGGTGAACAAGATTCCGCTCCCCCGGAACGACAAATTGGTGTTTGTAGGGATGCGTCCCAAATTACCTGTCATTGCGAACCAGTCCGCAGACTGGTGTGGCAATCCCCCGGTTAGTGGGGAAATGTACCGAAAAGTGCCCGAAAAAGTGGGAATCACTGCGATTTTTGGTGGTAATCGTTACCTGGTTCCATTCAACCGGGGGATTGCCACGGAAGGCCTGCGCACTGGCTCGCAATGACAGCGTTTATTTGCCAAACAACAATTTACCGCTCAGCAGCATCCAAAACCTTCTCCTCAATCACCCGGGCGACGCGTTCCAGGCCGGTCTGATCCGCTTCGGAGAATCTTCCCACAAGGGGACTGTCAATATCCAGCACACCCCAGATTTCCCCATCCCGGTGCAGGGGTACCACGATTTCCGAGTTGGAGGCGCTGTCGCAGGCGATGTGCCCGGGGAAGGCGTGGACATCCTCCACCCGCTGCACCCGATCCTCCCGGGCCGCGGCGCCGCAGACCCCCCGGTCCAGGGAAATCCGGATGCAGGCAGGTTTCCCCTGGAAGGGGTAGAGCACCAGCGCCCCGTCGATCATCTTATAAAAGCCCACCCAGTTGATGTCCGGGAGCCGCTCCCACAGCAGCGCCGAGGCGTTGCTTAGATTCGCGATTTCATAGGGTACCCCCTCCGCCAGCGCCTCCAGCTGCCGGGCCAGCTCTTCATAATCTACCATATAGGTTTCCTGCCTTTCCCAAAATTATCCCCATTATACCACACCCCCACCCAAATCCGCAACCGCGGAGGCGGGAAAGACAAATTGTTGTTTAGCGTAACAACAATTTATCGTTCTCTTCCCAAAAAATCCGCCGCGGCAATCTGCCGCGGCGGAAACCTATGTACTTAGTCCCCGGGGAACAGGGTCTCCTGGCAATACTGGATGATGGCCCGGCGGGTAATGATGCCGATGAAGGCATTCTTGTCGTCCACCACCGGAACAAAATTCTGATGGGAGGCCCGCTCCACCAGGTCATGCATGGAGGTGGTGACCCGGACGGGAACGTTATCCTTCCGCCGGGAGATTTCCATAATCCTCCTGGCCTCGGCCTGGCGCATATCCATATAGCACATATTCTTGATGCCCCACAGCAGGTCCCCTTCGGTGAGGGTGCCCCGGTACTCTCCCCGGCGGTTCAGGATGGGCAGCGCCGCGAAGCCGGTGGCCTCCATCTTCTCCAGGGCCTGGCGCATGGTATAGTCATCGTACAGGTACGAACACATGGCTTTGGGGGTGAGAAAAAACAATATATTATTCATAGAAACTCCTTTTCGGTCAGGACTCAGGCTGTCACGCCTTGCCGTCATTGATATTATACCACATCCAGAACCGAAAAGTATGAAAAATTATTGTAATTTTGCCATCAGAACGCCAAAAAAATTCCGCCCAATTTGGTGATTCTGCACACCTTAATTATGGAACGTAAATTCCGTGCAGTCCAGAGTGGCAAAATAGTCCATGGGAGTCTCCGCACGGCGGATCAGCTGAAAGCTGCCGTCGGTTTTCAGCAGCACCTCGGCGCTGCGCAGCTTCCCGTTGTAGTTGTAACCCATGGAGTGGCCGTGGGCCCCGGTGTCGTGGATCACCAGGATATCCCCCACATCGATCCGGGGCAGGCTCCGCTCGATGGCGAATTTGTCGTTGTTCTCGCACAATCCCCCCGTCACGTCGTAGACATGATCCAGAATGGCGTCCTCCTTGCCCAGCACGGTGATGTGATGGTAAGCCCCGTACATGGCCGGGCGCATCAGGTCGGCGGCGCAGGCGTCCAGACCCACATATTCCCGGTAGATGTGCTTCTGGTGCAACACCGTGGAAACCAGGTGGCCGTAGGGAGCCATCATGAACCGGCCCAGCTCTGCAAAAATGGCCACGTCCCCCATGCCGTTGGGGGTGAGGATCCGCTCGTACCGCTCCCGAACGCCCTGACCGATGGCCTGGATGTCGCACCGGGGCTGTTCGGGCCGGTAGTCCACGCCGATGCCCCCGGACAGGTTCACGAAGGCAATGTGGGCCCCGGTGGCGTTGCGCAGCCGCACTGCCAGCAGGAACAGCTTGGAGGCCAGCTCCGGGTAATACTCGTTGGTGGTGGTGTTGGAGGCCAGGAAGGCGTGGATTCCGAAATGCTTGGCGCCCAGCTTCTGAAGTCGGGCAATGGCCCCGGCCATCTGGTCCTCGGTCATGCCGTACTTGGCGTCCCGGGGCATATCCATAATGGTGTTGCCCAGGCTGAAGGAGCCACCGGGGTTGTAGCGCAGGCACACGGTCTCCGGCACCGGGCCCATGGAGGCCAGGAAATCTACATAGGTGGCATCGTCCAGGTTGATATAGGCCCCCAGCTCCCGGGCCTTGCGCATATCCTTCTCCGGGGTGACGTTGGAGGAGAACATGATGTCGTGGCCCGTGATGCCCACAGCCTCGCAAAGCAGCAGCTCTGCGTAGCTTGCGCAGTCGCAGCCGCAGCTCTCCTCATGGAAAATCTTCAGGATATAGGGATTGGGGGTTGCCTTCACGGCAAAATACTCCCGGAAGCCGGGATTCCAGGCAAAGGCGGCTTTCAGCTGCCGCACATTCTCCCGGATTCCCGCCTCGTCATAGATGTGGAAGGGGGTGGGAATCTGCGCCGCGATTTGGCGGGCTTTCTCCAGGGTCAAAAAGGGTGTTTTCTTCATAAACGGATCCTCTTTCGCAAAATATCTTTTGAATTGTATTCCATAAACCGCCCTTTGTCAACCCTGTTCCACCGCTCTCCTCCCGGTAGAACCCGGCTCTCCCACCGGAAGAGCGGTGGAAGCCTCCCTTTCGGTTTTCTTTCCCGGGAAATGTGATAAAATGGTCCCATCCCCATAGGCAGTACGATAAATTGGTGTTTAGCGCAACAATAAACGCTGTCATTGCGAGCCAGTGCGCACACTGGCGTGGCAAACCCCGGTTAGAGGGGAAATGTACCGAAAAGTGCCCTGAGTGGTAATCGTTACTTGGTTCCATTCAACCGGGGGATTGCCACACCAGTCTGCGG
>JBJEYY010000296.1:0-4424 GCA_051887095.1 Faecousia sp.
CCCGGTTAGAGGGGAAATGTACCGACAAGCACCCGAAAAAACGGGGATTGTTACGATTCTTGGTGGTAATCGTTACCCGGTTCCATTCAACCGGGGGATTGCCACGCCAGGAAAGCGAACTGGCTCGCAATGACAGCATATTTTTTCGTGTGCACTTACAAACACCAATTTATCGATCAATACTCTACCGGCTCGGAGAGGGGCTTTTCCAGAAGCTCCGGGTTTTCCAGCAGGGTTTTGAGGAGGCGGACGGTTTTGGCGTAGTAGTAGCCATCGGCGATGCGCTCGTCGATGGTGAGGCCCAGATCAACGCTCATGCGCATGTCCACATTGCCTTCGTCATCGTAAAAGGGCCGCTTCTTCATCAGGCCAATGGCGCAGAATACGGAGTTGGTGCCCCAGTTGGTCATGTGGTGGTAGCCTGCGTCCAGCTTCAAAGAGCCCAGATTCGTCAGCACCGCCGAGCAGTAGTAGGGGTCCGTGGCGATGATGGACGAGGGCATCCAGCCGTGGCGGTCCAGGAACCGGGCAATAGCGCCGATCAGGTGCTTGCCGGGAATCTTCTGGATGATGTCCATGCTGGCGGTGGACCCGTCCTTGCTGTCGCTGCGGCAGAAGGACACCTGGCGGTAGATTTCGTCATGGATGGTGTCCAGGGTGTCCGTGTCCTTGGCGTAGATCCGGGCAAGAGCCTCGCCGCCCTTGTCGGAGAACACCTTCTTCACCGTGAAGGCCGCGGTAATCTGGTTGCGCTGGTACAGGTTCTTGTTGGCGATGAAGCGGTTCATCTCCGGCCGTAGGGTGATGGTCTTCAGAATGGCGGTCACCACCAGCTGGAACAGGTTGTAGCGGTAGGCCGGATTCGAGGCGTTTTTCTCCTCCAGGAATTTTTCCGCCTTGGTCAGGTCAACACGGATGTGCATAAACGCTTCGTTGTCGCACCGGTTGGGGTACATCAGCGGCATGATGTAGTGCATGGAGTCGATTTTACGGATCAGGGTGCCGTCCTTCCGGTCACCGAATTTTCTGCCCATGAGTTTACCCTCGTTTCTTGATGGTTTGGGAGGGCAGAGGGGCCTGCCCGCTCAACCATTGAATCTAACATGGGAACCTAAACTGAATCTAAACAAAAGCGGAAATTCCCCGGGACTTGACGATCCCCCCGGGGACGGATACAATAGAAGAACAAGAGGCAGATAAATTGGTGTTTAAAACGCTGAAATAGAACTGTCATTGCGAACCAGTCCGCTTAAGTGGTGTGGCAATCCCCCGGTTAGAGGGGAAATGTATCGACTATTGCCCTACAGAGTGGGAAAACGCTGCGATTTTTGGTGGTAATCGTTACCTGGTTCCATCCAACCGGGGGATTGCCACGCCAGTGTGCGCACTGGCTCGCAATGACAGTAAAAACGTACAAACACCAATTTATCGAACAGTCAATGGTTAGGGAAAGGGAGATTTGCAATGTTTCAGATTCTTGTGGTGGATGATGACCGGAACACCCGGCTTTTGCTGAGGGCGGTGCTTCAGGCGGAGAACTATACCGTGTTCACCGCCGAAAACGGGGAGGATGCCCTGGAGGTCATGGACAGAGAGCACATCGACCTGGTGGTGCTGGATGTGATGATGCCCAAAATGGACGGCTACGAATTCACCCGGATTCTCCGTCAGACCGACAACAACCTGCCCATTCTGATGGTGTCCGCCCGGCAGATGCCCGCGGACAAGCGCCAGGGCTTCCTGGTGGGCACCGACGACTACATCACCAAGCCCATCGACGAGGTGGAAATGCTTCTGCGGATCAAGGCCCTGCTCCGGCGGGCCAGGATCGCCAGCGAGCACCGGATTGTGCTGGGGGAGGTGGTGCTGGACTACGATTCCTTCACCGTGTCCCGGGCGGGCCAGACCCAGGAGCTGCCCCAGAAGGAATTTTTGCTGCTGTATAAGCTGCTGTCCTACCCCGGCAAGATCTTCACCCGGATTCAGCTGATGGACGAGATCTGGGGCGCGGAAAGCGACACCGGCTGGGAAACGGTGACCGTCCATATCGGCAGGCTCCGCAAGCGGTTTGAGGGTTGGCCGGAATTTGAGATTGTCTCCGTCCGGGGACTGGGCTACAAGGCGGTGAAGAAGGTATGAAACGGGAGCAGCGGGTACACAGGCTTGCCCTGACCATTCTCACGGCGGCGGTGCTCTTTGTGATGCAGGTGCTGGCCGTGGGGATTTCCGCCGTGGTGGTGACGGTGCTGGCCCGGGCGGGCTTCCTCCGCCATGGGGAGATTGACCGGGTGGTGGTATTCATGGCGCTGATCAGCCTGGTGCTGGGAGCCATGATCACGGCCTTTTCCAGCCTGATTTTCCTGCGGCCGGTAAACCGGCTGATTTCCCAGATGAACCGGCTGGCCCAGGGGGATTTTCGGGCCAGGGTCACCTTCGGAAAGCCCCTGCGGGACCATCCTACCTTCCGGCAGATTTCCATGAGCTTCAACAAAATGGCCCAGGAGCTGGAGAATACGGAGATGCTCCGGTCGGATTTCATTAACAATTTCTCCCACGAGTTCAAGACCCCCATTGTCTCCATCAGCGGCTTTGCCAAGCTCCTGAAACGGGGGGAGCTGACGGAAGCCCAGCGTCAGGAGTACCTGGACATCATCGAAACCGAATCCCTGCGGCTGGCGGCTATGGCCACCAATGTGCTGGACATGACCAAGGTGGAAAACCAGACCATTCTCACCGATGTGACCCGGTTTAACCTGTCCGAGCAGATTCGGGGGTGCCTGCTGCTTCTGCTGGAGGGCAAGTGGCGCAATAAGGAAGTGGAATTCTCCCTGGAGTTCGGTGAGCACATGATTATGGCGAATCAGGAGCTTCTGAAACATGTGTGGATGAATCTGCTGGACAACGCCATCAAGTTCTCCCCCCAGGGCGGCACCGTGGGGGTGGAGATTCAGGAGCGGGGGGAGGCCCTGGCGGTCACCGTCCGCAACACCGGCAGCCGGATTGAACCGGACCAGATGGAGAAGATTTTCCACAAATTCTACCAGGCCGACGAGTCCCACGCCACCGAGGGAAACGGCATCGGTCTGGCCCTGGTGAAAAAAATCGTCCAGCTTCACGAGGGGGAGGTAAGCGTGGAAAGCGGCGATGAGGCCACGGCCTTCACCGTGACCCTGCCCAGAAAGCAGCTGGCGGGCGGAAATTGAGCGGACGATAAATTGTTGTTTACAGCACTGAAAAAGAAAATGTCATTGCGAACCAGCGCGCACGCTGGTGTGGCAATCCCCCGGTTAGAGGAGAAATGTGCCGAAAAGTACCAGAAATACGGGGATTGTTACGGTTCTTGGTGGGAATCGTTACCTGGTTCCGTTTAAACCGGGGGATTGCCACGCCAGTGTGAGCACTGGCTCGCAATGACAGCATATTTTGTATGCACACTGGTTCGCAATGACAGCGTTTTTTCGGCGCGATAAACACCAATTTGCCGGTTGAAGGGAATATTTGCGGGAAGGAGCCTTGTTCATGGTTCCTTCCCGTTTTGTTTCGATTCAGTTTAGGTTGGACAGGTATATTCTGCCGTGGAAAGTGTAATTCTGGAAGGTGTGGAAAATGAATCTTTTCTTGACACTGGCGTTTCTGTTTTTCATCGGCTCCGTGGCCGGGTGGGTGCTGGAGCTGCTGTACCGGAATTTCCGAAAGCCCCTGCGGCAGTGGGTGAACCCCGGCTTCTGCACCGGACCCTATGTGCCGCTGTACGGGTTCGGGCTGTGCGCGCTGTTTCTGATCGCGTCTCTGGAGAATCTGCATCTGATTGAAAATCCGTGGCTTAACAAGCTGGTGCTGTTTCTGGGCATGGCCGTATGCATGACGGTGCTGGAATATTTAGCGGGCATCCTGTGCCTGGATGTGTTCAAGGTTCGGCTGTGGGACTATTCTGACCTCTGGGGCAATGTCCGGGGCATCATCTGCCCGTTGTTCAGCCTGATCTGGGCGGCCTTGGGGGCGGTGTACTACTTTTTGATCCACCGCTACATTCTGGAGGCCCTGCGGTGGCTGTCCGGGAATCTGGCCTTCTCCTTTGTGATCGGGCTGTTCTTCGGGGTGTTTCTGGTGGACATGGCCCATTCCGCCCATCTGACGGTGCGGCTGAAGGCCTTCGCTGAGCGCAACGATGTGGTGGTGGCCTACGAGCGGATCAAGGAGGACATCCGGGCGCGGCATGAGAAAGCCCAGAGCAAGTATCATTTCTTCCGCCCCTTCCACAGCGACACCTCCCTGGCGGAGGTGCTGACGAACCTGCGGGAGTCCTTTGAATCCCGGATCCGGAAGGAGTAAGGAAAATTGGTGTTTGGATGAGTGCGCCACAAGTTTCCTGTCATTGCGAGCCAGTGCTCACACTGGCGTGGCAATCCCCTTACTTAGAGGGG
>JBJEYY010000297.1:0-4416 GCA_051887095.1 Faecousia sp.
GCTACTTCACCTGCATCCTGTGCCAGTCCTTCGCCCCCGCCCACTGCTGCGTGGTTACCCCCGAGCGTCTGGGCCTGTGCGGCGCCGTTTCCTGGCTGGACGCCAAGGCCACCTATGAGCTCAACGCCAACGGCCCCTGCCAGCCCATCTTCAAGGAGGGCTGCCTGGACGAGCGTACCGGCCGGTTTGAGTCCGTCAACAAGGCCATCACCGACGCCACCCACGGCGCGGTGGAGAACGTAACATTGTACTCCATCCTGGAGGATCCCATGACCTCCTGCGGCTGCTTCGAATGCATCTGCGGCATCGAGCCCATGAGCAACGGTTTCATCGTGGTGAACCGGGAATACAAGGGCATGACCCCCGCCGGTATGACCTTCGGCGAGCTGGCCTCCTGCACCGGCGGCGGCGTTCAGACCCCCGGCTACATGGGCCACGGCCGTCACTTCATCTCCTCCAAGAAGTTCATCGCTGCCGAGGGGGGCATCGAGCGCATCGTGTGGATGCCCAAGGAGCTGAAGGACGATGTGGCCGACCGGCTTAACAAGACCGCCAAGGAGCTCTACGGTATCGAGAACTTCACCGATATGGTGGCTGACGAGACCGTTACCACCGATTGCGAGGAGCTGCTGAACTGGCTCACTGAGAAGGGCCACCCCGTGCTTGGCATGGAGCCGCTGATGTAATCGGTTTCTGATTCCATAAACCAACGGGCCAGCCTGCCCCACCAGGAGCAGGCTGGCCTTCCATAAAGGATGGTTTTTGAAAAGGGAAGAGGAACCCGGCAAATTGTTATTTGTGCTTATCGGCTTAAGTCAGCAAGCCGATAAATTGGTGTTTGAAACGTAAAAAATATGCTGTCATTGCGAGCCGGTGCGCACACTGGCGTGGCAATCCCCCGGATATTCCGGAATCTACGAAAAACGGACAAACGCCCTAACGTACCATCCTGAATTGTTGGGGGATTGCCACACCAGCGTGCGCACCGGCTCGCAATGACAGTTCTTTTTAAGCCCGCCAAACAACAATTTGCGTGTAGGCGTGCTGCCAATCAGTACCTTCTTTTTTCAAAGACCATTACACTACTTGAAAGGAAATCCCGAATATGAAAGTGACATTCCAGATTGAGGGCGGGAGCCCGGTTGTTGTCGAGTGCAGCGCGGGGGACAATCTGCTGGAGCTGGCAAGACGTGCCAATGTGGCCATCGATGCGCCCTGCTCCGGCAACGGTTCCTGCGGCAAGTGCCGGGTCAGGCTCCTGGAGGGGGACGTGGAGAGCGTGCCCAGCCGCCACATCTCCCCGGAGGAGTACGCCGAAGGCTGGCGGCTCAGCTGCAGCTGCCGGGTCACCGGGGACTGCACCGTGTTCGTGCCGGACATTGCCAGCGCCTACCAGTCCCGGATGAAGACCGCGGACCTGTCGAGCCCCAAGGAAATTGCCATTTTTGAGGAGTGCCAGGGGAAGCTGCGCCAAAGCGGCATTGAATTTACCAACAATTTCCGCTCTGTGGTGCTCACGCTCGCGGAGCCCAGCCTGGAGGATACGATGCCCGACATTGAGCGCCTGACCTGGGCCATTGAGGAGGCGGTGGGGGCAGAGCATGTCCATGTTCCCTTCTCCGTGATGGTGCGGCTGGCTTCCACATTGCGCCAGCACAATTTCACCGTCTGCGTCAAGGGCGAGCTTCAGGGGGACACCTTCCGGTGTATGGAAATCTGCGGCCCCGAGGATACCGCCATTGTGGCCTGCGCCATCGACATCGGCACCACCACCGTGACCATGGTGCTGACGGACCTCACCAGCGGGAAGCTGCTGGCCAAGGGCTCCTCCGGCAACGGCCAGATCCGCTACGGCGCGGACGTAATCAACCGGATCATCGAGCAGGGCAAGCCCGGCGGCAAGAAAAAGCTCCAGGATGCCATTCTCAAGGAAACCCTGAACCCCATTATCGCGAATCTGTGCAAGACCGCGGGTATCTCCGCCCGGAGTATTCTGCGCCTCAGCGTGGGCGCCAACACCACCATGAACCACCTGTTTGTGGGGGTGGATGCCTCCCCTGTGCGGATGGAGCCCTACATTCCCAGCTTCTTTAGCTGGGAGGGGCTGCTGGCAGGGGACTTAAAACTGGTAGCGAACCCCCTGGCTCCCGTCATCATCGCCCCCAACATCGGCTCCTATGTGGGCGGCGACATCACCGCCGGTACCCTAGCCTCCGGCATCTGGGACCGGGACGAAATGAGCCTGTTCATCGACCTGGGCACCAACGGCGAGATCGTCTTCGGCAACCGGGACTTCCTCATGAGCTGCGCCTGCTCCGCGGGCCCCGCCTTTGAGGGCGGCGACATCTCTTGCGGCATGCGGGCTACCGACGGTGCGGTGGAGGCCTGCACCATTGATAAAGATACCATGGAGCCGACGCTGTCCATCATCGGAGACCAGGGGCAGAAGTGCGTGGGCATCTGCGGCAGCGGCATTATCGACATTATCTCCGAGCTGTTCCGCTGCGGCATCATCAACGCCAAGGGCCTGTTTATCCGGGAGGGCAGCCGGGTCCGTCGGGACAGCCACGGCATGGGCCGCTACGTGATCGCGGACAGCCACGAGAGTGAAACCGGCCGGGAGGTCTCCATCAATGAGGTGGACATTGACAATTTCATCCGGGCCAAGGGCGCCATCTTCTCCGCCATTGACACATTGCTGAAAAGCGTGGACATGACCCCGGAGTGCATCGACGATGTGTATGTGGCCGGCGGAATCGGCAGCGGCATCAACATGCGCAACGCCGTGAACATCGGCATGTTCCCGGATGTGGATCTGGAGAAGTTCCACTACATCGGCAACTCCTCCCTTACCGGTGCCTACGCCATGGTACTGTCTGACCAGGCCAACGCAAAATGCGCGGAAGTAGCCTCCAACATGACCTATCTGGAGCTTTCCACCTACCCCGGCTACATGGATTCCTTCGTGGCCGCCTGCTTCCTGCCTCATACCGACGCTCGGCTGTTCCCCAGCTGCGCCGGGGGACAATAAGGGAGGTACGGAACATGCTGGAAACAAATCATCATATCGCAATTATCTGCTCGGACGAGGACAAGGCCCTGGCGTTTTATGTGGACAAGCTGGGCTTCCGGGTGGACAAAACCTTCTGGCGGGAGCAGCAGGGAGATTGGCTGCGGATGCTGCGGCTGGGGGACACGGTGATCGAGCTGTTTATCAAGCCCAATGCCCCCAAGCGGCCCACCCAACCCGAGGCCCTGGGCCTGCGGCACCTGGCCTTCCGGGTGGAGGATGTGGAGGCAGCGGTGGATTGGCTGAACGGCATGGGCATTGAAACAGAGCCCGTGCGCACCGATCCCTTCAACGGAGGCAGATTCACCTTCTTCCACGACCCCGACGGCCTGCCCCTGGAAGTGCACGAATAAAGGACACAGCTATAGGCTTTCTTCGGCAGACAGACAAATTGTTGTTTGAAACGCTGAAACAATACTGTCATTGCGAACCAGTCCGCTTAAGTGGTGTGGCAATCCCCCGGTTAGAGGGGAAATGTATCGAAACGCTCCCAGAAAAACGAGGGATTGTTGCGGTTTTTGGTGGTAATCGTTACCTGGTTCCTTTCAACCGGGGGATTGCCACACCAGTCTGCGGACTGGTTCGCAATGACAGTTCCCTTTTAGTGCGACAAACACCAATTTGTTGGTTCCCTGGGGAAACACCATATAGATTAAGAGGAAAGAAAATGCAAGTTGAAAATCACAAGGAAGAAGTTCCCTTTGCCCACTATGAGGAGCTGTTCCGGAAGCTGAATCCGGAGGAGGCGGCGGAGCGCACCGGGGAGCACTGGGATGGGGAAGCCTTCCATGTCACTCTGCTGGGAACCCGGTACCGGATCACCCATCCTGATTGCGGGATTCATGCGGAGGACGGCACGGTTCCGCCTCTGCCCACCCAGACCTTCCTGCTGCGATATCTTTTGGAAAGCCGGAAGACAGCCTGGCAGGGCGCCTGGAAAACCTTCCGGGAAATGCCCTGGGGGGAGATGTACATAAAGCCCTACACCGGCCGGGTGCTGACCCGGGCGGCCTTCACCTTCGGAACCCGGGTGGCGGCCTTCCGGTCCGCCTGCGAGAAGCTGGGAGGCCTGCCCCTCCCCAACGGCGACGCAGGCTACGAGTTTACCCTGGTGGGGGACTACCGGATGCGGATCCTGGTCTGGGAGGGGGACGATGAATTCCAGCCCAACGCCCAGGTGCTCTATTCCGACAATTTCGCCGGAGGCTTCGCCGCCGAGGACCGTGTGGTGGCGGGGGATATCCTGATTGGGGTTATCAAGAGCAAAATGTAAAACGCGGCAATGTTTCGATAAATTGGTGTTTGAAAGGGCGTGCTGCAAATTACCTGTCATTGCGAACCAGTCC
>JBJEYY010000298.1:0-4413 GCA_051887095.1 Faecousia sp.
CAGTCTGCGGACTGGTTCGCAATGACAGGTAATTTGCAGCGCACCCTTTCAAACACCAATTTGTCGCCCTGTTAGTACCGTATAAAAATACCGTGTGGCCTTGACCGCACGGTATTTCTGTTTTATTTTGCCAGCTTGGCCGCTTTCCGCTCTTCCTTGGTTTTCGCGAACCGCTCCAGGGAGGGCACCAGGATCACGCAGATCAGCGCCGCGGTGAAACCGCCGTTGTACAGGCAGAAGCCGCCGTGGAGGGCGGGGACGGAGGTGACCAGCACATAGTGCATCACCGCCGCCAGGAAACCGAAGCGCCAGCCGTACTTGTCGGCGATGGGGCTCAGGCCGTTGGCGTAGCACAGGCCCACCACAATTGCCTGGGCGTTCACCTCCCCGGAGAAACTGCCGCCCGCCAGGGGAGACAGCCAGCCGAACACCGTGGAAGCCACCACATAGCCCAGCATAATGGGCCAGACGTTCCCCGGATGGGAGCCGGAGTTGCAGCAGGCCAGCATACAGAAGATCACGCCGAAGGTGACCCCGTTGAAGGTGGCCCCCACCAGATTGTAGTAGCCCAGGATGAACAGGCCATATACACCCAGATTCATCAGGAACACGGCGTTGCCGTAGGTGGAGGAGAAATTGGTCACCAGAGCCGGATCCTTCAAAAGCTGCCAGTAGTCCTTGGGCCTGCACCCCAGGACGAAGGCCACAATGATGCAGATGCCGAACACCACGCAGCAGAACACATTCACCGTCAGCCGGGAAGCCACCTGGAGGGTGGACGCGTCCGGGGCGGCGGGCAGCGCCACGCCCATGGTCTTGTACAGGGTTGCCTGGAGGAAAAACGCGGTCATGCCCACGGGGAAGGCCGCGCTGTACAGGTCAAAGCCCTTGTGGACCTTGGGGGAGTTGGCAAGGCCCGCAGGCAGGAAGAAGCCGATGCAGAAGCCCACGGCCAGGGCCAGCAGAATGCCGCCCACATGGAAGCCAACCGGCTCCGCGTTGGGATAACGGATCATGAGATCCGTGATCAGCGGGGCAATGCCGGTGGAAAAGAGCATGGCGTTCACCTGGGAGCCCAGCTTTTCCTTCTTCACCAGACAGTAAATGACAACGCCCAGCATAGAGGGCCACATATTGATGACGTTGATGCCCCAGGAGCAGAAGCCCACTGTCAGGATGAACGCCAGGGTGGAGACGTTGTTCGCCGTGGCCTTCAGAAGCACATACAGCGCTAGGCACAGATAGCCCACCAGCGCCATATTCAGGAAGGTAGCCGCGTAGCCCCCTACCGCGAAATAGTTGGTAGAGATTTTACTGGGCTGGCTGACAATCTGCCACAGCCCCGTGAACATGGTTCCCCGGTCCGGCATACACACCGCGCCGATCAGGAAGGCCGTGGAGAGAAATCCGAAGAGCAGCTTCAAAAAATCGCTCTCGGAAAGGGATTTAATCTTTTTCATGGTCATCTCCTTAAAAAGCAGAACCCCAGAGAAACCGGGGCCTTCGGAAACCGAAGTGGACAGTTGACAGTGGTCAGTGGACAGTTGTGGTATCCCTTCGGGATGCATTGAAATGTTTATCAGCGATACTACAAATTGGTGTTTGCAGGGATGCGTCCCAAATAACCTGTCATTGCGAACCAGTCCGCAGACTGGTTCGCAATGACAGTATTTTTTCGACGCGACAAACACCAATTTGGCGGGCTGCTGAGTAAAACCGATAAGCATATTTTTTAATCGTCCCGAAGGGACTCCTTAACTGTCCACTGTCAACTGTCCACTGTCAATTGAAAACTTACGCTTTCTCCGCGGCCTCTACGACGTGCTTCATCAGTACGCTGGTGGTTACCGCGCCCACGCCGCCGGGGACGGGGGTGATGGCGTCCACGATGGGCTCGACTTCCTCGAACACGCAGTCGCCGGACATACCGCCCTTGCCCTTGGCGGTGATCTTCTCGGGGTTCCAGTTCATGGAAACATCGATGACCACCTGGCCGGGACGGACGTAATCCTTGGTCAGGGAGTTCAGCACACCGGCGGCGGACACGATGATATCGGCATTGCGGCAGATTTCCGCGGTGTTCACGGTCTTGGTGTGGCAGATGGTAACGGTGGCGTTCTTCGCCATCAGCATCATGGCAGCGGGCTTGCCCACCACCAGGGAGCGGCCGATGACCACCGCGTTTTTGCCCTTGCAGTCGATGCCGTAGTGATCCAGAATCTCCATGCAGGCGGCGGGGGTGCAGGGGGCGTAGCCCAGAGCCTGACCCTCAAAGACACCGGCGTTGGACATGTGGGTCATGGAGTCCACGTCCTTCTTGGGAGCCAGCCGGTTGCAGATCTCGTCCTGGTCAGCCTTCAGGTGCTTGGGCAGAGGACGGAACATCAGAACACCGTGGACGCTGTCGTCGGCATTGACCTGATCGATGACCGCCAGAACCTCTTCCTTGGCGGCAGTCTCGGGCAGGATGTAATTCTTGACGGCAACGCCAACCTCCTCCGCGCGCTTGGTGGCGCCCTTCTCGTAGCTCAGGTCGGAGGGGTTCTCACCCAGACGGATGATGCCCAGGGTGGGGACAACGCCCTTTTCCCGCAGGGCAGCGGTACGGGCCTGAAGGGAAGCAACCAGCGCTTCGTTAACTTCCTTGCCCAGCAGTCTCTTAGCCATAATCTATTTACCTCCAAATCAGTTTGAAAAGTCCTTCGTTATGCGATAATGTGTTTTTTGGTTTACCTCAGATGCGAAACAAATTGGTGTTTGAAAGGATGCGTTGCAGATTTCCTGTCATTGCGAACCAGTGCGCACACTGGTGTGGCAATCCCCTTACTTAGAGAGGAAATGTACCGAAAAGCACCCGGGAAAGCGAGTCCATCTACGATTTTTGAACGTTATCTGGTTCCTTTCAACCGGGGGATTGCCACGCCAGCGTGCGCGCTGGCTCGCAATGACAGCGTTTCATTACAAACACCAATTCTCCGGTTTGCAGTTTATCTTCTATTTTACTGCCCGAAGCCCGCCTTCACGGTGGTGAAGATCTCGTCGGCGATGGCGCAGTACTTATTCAGCATCTCGTTTGCCTTGGCGTTCATGGCCTCAGCGGTCTCCCGGTTCTTGAGGCTCTTGGTGTTGATGAACACGTTGAGGGAAGCGGCCTGCAGCGCCGCCTTGCAGCAAACCGCGCCGCAGCCCGCGTCGGACACGGCAAGACGGCTGCCCTTGGCGGCGAACACCGCGATGCAGTCAATGGCCTGGCAGCACAGCTCCATGATGGCCATGGGGGTGGAGCAGGCGATGACGGTGGCCTCCTCCATAATCTTGTCCCGGTTGGGATCGTCCTTGGGGATGCCGTAGGCCTTGGCCAGGGGCAGGAAGTTCACTTCGTCCGCCTCCACCTGGTCGAGGAGCTTCTTCTGCAGCTCGTCGCACCGGGCCTTCAGAGCCAGAATCTCGTCCTGCACATCGGCATACTTTTTCTTGCCCACGGTGAGGGAGCCCACCATGTTGCCCAGAGCCGTGCCAATCGCGCCCACCAGGGCCGCGGCTCCGCCGCCGCCGGGAGCCGGGGCGTCAGAGGCCAGCACCTTCACAAACTCCCGGCAGGTTTCCATTGTCATATCCATAGAGTTTTCTCCTTTTTTCATTTTTTGAAATGATCCGGCGGGATAAATTGTTGTTTGGCGCATGAAAATAGAACTGTCATTGCGAACCAGTCCGCTTAAGTGGTGTGGCAATCCCCCGGTTGAACGGAACCAGTAACGACTTCCACCAAAAATCGCAACGTTTCCCCACTCTGTAGGGCAATTGTCGATACATTTTACCTCTAACCGGGGGATTGCCACGCCAGTGTGAGCACTGGCTCGCAATGACAGGTAATTTGCAACGCACACTTTCAAACAACAATTTATCACCCTACCGAAAAAGCACAGGCGGGGGCCGCCTGTGCTTTTTCGTTGTTAACCAATTAGAACAGTCCGGAGATCTTGCCGTTCTCGTCCACGTCGATGCGCTCGGCGGCGGGCACCTTGGGCAGACCGGGCATGGTCATGATCTCACCGGTGAGGGCAACCAGGAAGCCTGCGCCGGCAGAAACCTTCACGTTGCGCACGGTGATGGTAAAGCCCCGGGGCGCGCCCAGCTTGGTCTGGTCGTCGGAGAAGGAGTACTGGGTCTTGGCCATGCAGATGGGCATGTGGTCGTAGCCCAGCTCGGTGAGGGTCTTGATCTGCTTCTCGGCGTTGGCGGTGAAGGTCACGCCGTCGGCATGGTAGATCTTCTTGGCAATGGCCTCGATCTTCTCCTTGATGGTGCAGTCCAGCTCATAGGCGAAGGTGAAGTCATTGGGCTGCTCGCACAGCCGCACAACTTCCTTGGCCAGCTCAATGCCGCCTTCGCCGCCCTTGCCCCAAACCTCGG
>JBJEYY010000299.1:0-4408 GCA_051887095.1 Faecousia sp.
GACTGGTGTGGCAATCCCCCGGTTGAATGGAACCAGGTAACGATTACCACCAAAACCGCAACGACCCCCGTTCTTCCGGGTGCTTATCGCCACGTTTCACCTCTAACCGGGGATTCCCACGCCAGTGTGCGCACTGGCTCGGAATGACAGAAAACTTGGATACGAAGCGACAAACACCAATTTATCGCACTGCAATGAACTTGTCCCGAAGGGACTCCTTAACTGTCCACTGTCAACTTCACTTGGAGGTATTCCCATGATCCGTCCCGCTTTGGAATCCGACCTGAGCGCCATCCTCGCCATCTACAGCCCTTACATTCTCCATTCCACCGCTACCTTTGAATATGAGGTTCCCTCCCTGGATGCCTTCACCGACCGGTTCCGGGGCATTACCGCCCAATTTCCCTGGCTGGTGTGGGAGGAGGGCGGGAAAGTGCTGGGCTACGCCTACGCCAGCGCCCCCTACACCCGCCCGGCCTACGCCTGGTGCGCCGAGCCCAGCGTGTACTTATCCCCCCAGGCCCGAGGGCGGGGTGTCGGAGCCGCCCTCTACGCCGCGCTGGAAGCCATCCTTTTCAAGCAGGGCTACCAGGTGCTCTACGCCCTGATTACTCAGGAAAACACGGCCTCCCTCCGTTTCCACGGAAAAGAAGGCTACCGGCAAATGGTATTATTTCCCGACTGCGGCTTCAAATTTGGCCGCTGGCTGGGGCTCATTTGGATGGAAAAACGGCTGAAAGCTGTCGAAATCCCCACTTCCGCTCCCACTCCATGGCCCAGTATTAGAAAGGATGCACAAAACTTCGCTAATATTTTAGATAATTTGTCCCTTTTCTAATCCAAAAAAATATGGTATGTTATGCGTGGAGAGGGATGCGCTGACCATCGAGCGCACAATCCGACAGATCATCCTATCATTTTACATAAGGAGCTGTGACCATGTTTTTTCAAAAGAAACGCTGCATCGCCATGCTTCTGGCCGGCGGCCAGGGCAGCCGTCTGAAGGTTCTGACGGAGAAAACCGCCAAGCCTGCCGTACCCTTCGGCGGCAAGTACCGGATCATCGACTTTCCCCTTAGCAACTGCGTCAACTCCGGTATCGACACCGTGGGCATTCTGACCCAGTATCAGCCTCTGGAGCTGAACGAGTATATCGGCAACGGCCAGCCCTGGGGCCTGAACAAGACCCACAGCTGCGCCCAGGTGCTGCCCCCCTACGAGCGCCACGACAAGAAGTCCGGCTGGTACAAGGGCACCGCCAACGCCATCTACCAGAACATCGACTTCATCGAACGTTTTGACCCGGACTATGTGGTGATCCTCTCCGGCGACCACATCTACAAGATGGACTACGCCGATATGGTGGCCTACCACGAGCAGCACAACGCCTCCTGCACCATCGCCGTCCGCAACGTCCCTCTGTCCGAGGCCAGCCGCTTCGGCATCCTGAACACCAACCCCGACAACTCCATCTACGAGTTCGAGGAGAAGCCCAAGAAGCCCAAGTCCACCAACGCCTCCATGGGCATCTACGTCTTCAACTGGAGCGTGCTGAAGGAGGCCCTCATCGCCGACGAGGACACCCCGGGCTCGGCCAACGACTTCGGCAAGAACATCATCCCGGGCCTCCTCAACGCCGGCCACAAGATGATGGCCTACCCCTTCGACGGCTACTGGAAGGACGTGGGAACCATCGACTCTTTGTGGGAAGCCAACATGGAGCTGCTGGGCAAGGACCCGGAGTTCAATATCCGGGGCGACGAGCGCACCAAGATCTACGCCCGCAACGATGCCCTCCCCTCCAGCTACATTGACGAGAAGGCCAAGATTGTCAATGCCTTCGTGGCCGAGGGCTGCGAGGTTTACGGCGAGGTCCGCCACAGCGTCATTTCTGTCGGCTGCACCATCGGCGAGGGCGCTCAGGTGGAGGACAGCGTGGTGATGCCCGGCGTGGTCATCGAGCCCGGCGCCATTGTCCGCCACGCCATCCTGGGTGAGAACAGCAAGGTTGCGCGCAACGCGGTGGTAGGCGGCGCCTACGGCCCCGGAGAGAAGAAGGCCATCAGCGTCACCTCCAAGGGTGCCGTGGTGGCGGCCAACACCGTGCTGCTGCCCGGTGAAATGCTGTAAGGAGGTATACACCATGCACGTAATGGGTATTATTTTTGCCAATGACGCTTCCCTTGGGGAGCTGACCACCAAGCGTACCAGCGCCAGTATGCCCTTCGGCGGCCGCTACCGCCAGGTGGACTTCGCGCTGAGCAACCTTTCCGCCGCCGGTATCCGCCATGTGGGCATTATCTCCCGGCACAACTACCAGTCCCTCATGAACCACATCGGTGACGGTGAGGAGTGGGGCCTGGAGCTGGAGGAGGGCGGCCTGGAGTTCCTGACTCCCTATTCCATGTCCACCAGCCACACCTACAGAGGCAAGCTGGAATCCCTGTACACCGCCATGGACTGGCTGGAGTTCGGCAGCGATGACGAGTATGTGGTGATGATCGACTCTGCGGTGCTTTCCAACATTGACCTGATCAACGTGCTCAATGCCCACATCAAGAGCGGCAAGGATGTGACCATGGTCACCAAGGCCGGGGTTGCCGACGGCCAGAGGGTGCTGGATCTGGCCGTGAAGCTGGATGATAAGGGCCAGGTCTGCGACATGGTGGTGGACTATGCCGCCCCCGAAGGGTATCTTGCCTCCGCGGACATCTTTGTCCTGAACAAGAAGTGGCTCATCGGCAAGGTGCTGGAGCACATGGCCCGCAACCAGTTCCACATGGATCGGGATCTGGTGCTGGGCGGCTGGCAGAAGGGCGAGGTCAGCGTGAATGTGTATGAATTCCCCGGCGTGGTCATGTACAACGACACCGTGGAGGAATACTTCGCCAACAACCTGGCCCTCACCGATGCCAAGGTTCGGGGCGATCTCTTCGGCTACAACCACCCGGTGTACACCAAGGTTCGTTTCCGCGTGCCCACCTACTACGGCGAGGGCTGTGAGATCGAGAACTCCCTGGTGGCCGATGGCTGTATGCTGGAGGGCGAAGTGGAGGACAGCGTTCTGTTCCGGGATGTCACCATCGCCCCCGGTGCCGAGGTGGATCACTGCGTCATCATGAACGACGCGGTCATCGGCGAGGGCAGCGAGCTGAAATATGTGATTCTGGATAAGAATGTCACCGTCCGTCCCGGCTCCAAGCTCATCGGCACCAAGAAAAATCCCATCATCATCAAGCGGGGGGAAATCGTATGAGAATTGCCGTCTGCGCCTCCGAGGGTGCACCCTACTGCAAATCCGGCGGTCTGGGCGACGTAATGGAAGCTCTGCCCGCCGCCCTGGCCCGGATTCCCGGCAATGAGGTGGTCCTGTTCCTGCCCTACTACTCCAAGGTCAAGCGGAATGGTGCCTACCCCACCGAGAAGGTGGCGGAGCTTCGGGTCCGGCTGGGCTGGCGGCAGCAGTATGCCGGGGTCATGAAACTGACGAACCGCTCCGACGGCGTGAGCGTCTACTTCATCGACAACGAGTATTATTTCGGCGGCCGGGGCGCTTCCCTCTACGGCGACCTGGACGACGGCGAGCGCTTCGCCTTCTTCTCCCGGGCCTGCCTCGACGCCATGATCGCCCTGAACTACATTCCCAACGTGATTCAGTGCAACGACTGGCAGACCGCCCTGATCCCCACCTATCTGAAGGCTATGTACCGGGGTGCCTTCCCCGAGACCCGGTGCATGTACACCATCCACAACATCGAGTACCAGGGCTGGGCCCACGCGGACTTCTTTGACGAGGTCCTGGGACTTCCCTGGGAGTACCGGGGCACTCTGGACATGGGCGGCGCCGTGAACATGATGAAGGGCGCCATCGAGACGGCGGACCTGGTCACCACCGTGTCCGAGACCTACGCCCGGGAGCTAATGTACCCCTACTACGCCCACGGTCTGGACGGCATTCTCGCCGGCTACTCCTGGAAGCTGACGGGCATCACCAATGGCATCGATACCAATACGTTCAACCCGGAGACCGACCCGGCCCTGCCCGCCCACTTCAATTCCGAATCCTTCGTGGAGGGCAAGGCCGCCTGTAAGGCCGCCCTGCAGGAAGAGGTGGGCCTGCCCGTAAAGCCCGACGTGCCCCTGATGGTCATGGTCACCCGGCTGGCGGGCCACAAGGGTCTGGACCTGCTGTGCTATATCGCAAGAAGACTTCTGTGGGAGGAGGACGCCCAGCTGCTGATCCTGGGCACCGGCGAAGCCCAGTACGAGCACTTCTTCCGGGATCTGCAGAACCAGTTCCCCGAGAAATGCGCCGCCAAGATCACCTTCAACCTGGGGCTGGCCGCCCGGATTTACGCCGGCGGCGACATCTACCTGATGCCCTCCAAGTCCGAGCCCTGCGGCCTGA
>JBJEYY010000300.1:0-4404 GCA_051887095.1 Faecousia sp.
CAGTGTGCGCACTGGCTCGCAATGACAGCATATATTCGACAAACACCAATTTGTCGGGCATACCATAATTGACAATTCGTTTCCCGGCGATTCCCGCCCCAAACCAAGCTTTAGGAGGTAACATTATGCAATACGGTTTCTGGTCCTTAGTACCCCCGCTGCTGACCATCGTGCTGGCGCTGGTCACGAAAAATGTGTTTGTCTCCCTGGTCATCGGCATTCTCACCGGTTCCTTTGTGCTCAACGCCTTCGCCCCCCTGGTCAGCGTCAACGCCGGGATTTACGCCATCATTGACTCCATGAGCCAGGGCAACACCCTGATCATCGGCTCCTGCCTCATTGTGGGGGCGGTGATCCACCTGATGGAGCGCTCCGGCGGCATTGAGGGCTTCGTCAACGTGGTGGTAAAGAACAAGGGCGTCATCCGCTCCAAGCGGGGGGCCAACCTCTTCACCTGGCTGCTGGGTCTGGCGGTATTCACCTCGGGCTCTCTTAGCTGCATGGTCACCGGCGCGGTATCCCGGCCGGTCAACGATGCCCTGAAGGTGCCCCACGAGAAGTCCGCTTTCCTGGTCCATACCACCTCCACCCCCTGGTGCGTGCTGTTCCCCTTCAGCGGATGGCTGGCCTCCATGGCGGGGTATCTGGTCTCCGGCGGCGTGCCGGAGGGGGAGAGCGTGGCCATGCTCTTTAAGTCCCTGGGCTTCAACTTCTACTGCATCCTGGCAATCGCCCTGGCCTTCTTCGTCAGCGTGGCCCAGAAGGATTTCGGCCCCATGGCCGCCGCAGAGAAGCGGGCCGCCGAAACGGGGCTGCTGGATGATCCCGCCCACGGCCCCAAGGAGGAGGTTCAGGCCCAGACCTCCGGCGTCAAGCCCCGGGCCTGCAATCTGCTGGTGCCCATCGGCGTGCTGATCGTGGTCATGTTCTCCGCTCTGCTGATTACCGGCAATGGCAACATCACCAAGGGCGCTGGGCTCCAGGCCCTGATCTGGGCCGTGCTGGCCTCCTTGCTCACCATCATGGTAATGACCGTGGTGCAGAAGGTCTTTACCGTGAATCAGGTCATCGACGAGATGTTCAAGGGTATGGGCCATATGCTGCCCATTGCCTTCGTCCTGCTGCTGGGCTTCACCATGGGCAATGTGGTGAAGGGCCTGGACACCGGCTCCTACCTGTCGAGCCTCTTCCAGAAGTTCCTGTCCCCGGCGCTGCTGCCCGCCCTGACCTTCCTGATCGCCCTGCTGATCTCCTTTGCCACCGGCACCTCCATGGGCACCATGGCCATTATGGCGGTGATCGCCCTGCCCATGGCCTACGACATGGGCACCAGCATCCCGCTGGTGGCCGGGGCCATGTTCGGCGGCTCCATCTTCGGCGACCACTGCTCCCCCATCTCCGACACCACCATCATGACCTGCTCCACCACCGGCTGCGACATCATCGACCATGTGAAAACCCAGGCGCCCTACTGCGTGGGCATTGCGGTGATCAGCTTCGTGATGTATGTGATTTTCGGCTTCGTCCTGTAACCCACAAATGCCGCGCCCCCCGGCGCGGCATTTTGAAGGGATTGAAGAATTTGTTGTCTACGCGTGCGCACTGACAATAACGCTGTCATTGCCATGAAAATGCTGTCATTGCGAACCAGTGCGCTTAAGTGGTGTGGCAATCCCCCGGTTAGAGGGGAAGTGTATCGACAATTGCCCTACCGTTACGATTTTTGGTGGTAATCGTTACCCGGTTCCATTCAACCGGGGGATTGCCACGCCAGGTAAGCGAACTGGCTCGCAATGACAGCGTATATTTGACAAACAACAATTTTCCTTCCCCTCTGCTTTATCCTATTCCTGGAGAGAACGCAATGAAGAATTATCGGAAAACCATGCTTGCCTGCTACTTAGGCTTCATCACCCAGGCCATCTGCGCAAACTTCGCTCCTTTGCTGTTTCTGAAATTCCACAGCGATTATTCCATCCCCCTGGGGCGCATTGCCCTGATTCCCACCGCCTTTTTCCTGACCCAGCTGATTGTGGACTTCCTGTGCGCCCGGTTCGTGGACGGCATCGGCTACCGCAGGTGCATCGTGGCCTCGGAGGTCTGCTCCGCGGCAGGGCTTTTGGGACTGGCGCTGCTGCCGGAGGTATTCCCCGACCCTTTCGCGGGGATTCTGCTCAGCGTCATTCTCTACGCCATCGGCAGCGGCCTCATTGAGGTGCTGGGCAGCCCCATTGTGGAGGCCTGCCCCTTCGACCACAAGGAGGCCGTCATGAGCCTGCTCCACTCCTTCTACTGCTGGGGCAGCGTGGGGGTGGTGGTGCTGTCCACCCTCTTTTTCGCGGTGTTTGGCATCGACAACTGGAAGTGGCTGGCCTGCCTCTGGGCGCTCCTCCCCCTGTATAATATCTATAACTTCGCCACCTGCCCCATCGAGCGCCTGGTGGAGGAGGGCAGGGGACTGGGCATCCGGGGACTTCTGCGAAAGCCGCTGTTCTGGGCAGCCATCGTCCTGATGATCTGCGCCGGGGCCTCGGAGCTGGCCATGGCCCAGTGGGCCTCCGCCTTTGCCGAGGCCGCCATCGGTCTGAGCAAAACGATGGGCGATCTCACAGGGCCCTGCCTGTTCGCCGTGTCCATGGGCATCTGCAGGGTGATCTTCGGGAAATACGGCCATCGGATGAACCTGACAAAATTCATGCTGGCCTCCGGGGCGCTGTGCCTGATGTGCTATCTTCTGGCGTCCCTGTCCGGCAGTCCCGCGCTGGGGCTCATGGGCTGCATCCTCTGCGGCTTCTCCGTGGGGATCATGTGGCCCGGCACCATCAGCATCTGCGCGAAGCAGTTCCCCGCGGGGGGCACCGCCATGTTCGCGCTGCTGGCCATGGCAGGGGATTTGGGCGGCGCCCTGGGCCCGGGTATGGTGGGCAGCATCACCCAGCGCGCCGGAGACAACCTGCGCATTGGCCTTCTGGCCGGCTGCGTCTTCCCGGCAGTGCTGATGGCCGCGCTGCTGGCCTTCTTGCCCAGAAAGCGTCAAACGCCGTGAAATCCGGCCCGGGAAAGCATCCGCCGCCCCGGGCCAAAACTTTCCCCTTGCAATTTCCGGAAGAATATACTATACTATGCTTACCATGCCGGTGTGATGGAATGGTAGACGTAGTGGACTCAAAAACCACTTCGCCATCTGTCGCCGGTGTTGGGAAAAGTCCTGGAAAATCAAGTGTTTTTCGGATTCTGTTTTTCATTTGTCTTTAGCATCCCTCCTGCATATCCCTCCAAATTCCGGGGAATGCTTGTCTGGGTGTTAAAAAATATATCTGCCGGTGTGTTGGAATGGTAGACGAGGAGGACTCAAAATCCTTTGGGCTAATAACTCGTGTGGGTTCGAGTCCCACCACCGGCACCATATTTGCTCCGAAGTGTCATGCTTCGGAGCATTTTTTTACTGCCCAGAAGCAAAATATTGAACATTTTTCGGAAACGCCGGAAGAATTGCATTTGCAGACGAAACCTTGCTGGAAAAATCCAAATGTGTGTAGATATTGGATGTGGTGCTGATATCGCTGTGCCCTAGCCATTCCTGAATTTCCTTCAGACTCACACCATTGGCATACAACAAGCTGGCACAGCTATGTCTCAAATCATGAAAACGTATCTTTTTCAGCTTGTTCTTTGCCAGGAGAATCTCGAAATGCTGGGTAATAAAATTGGGCTTCATCAGTTCTCCAATGGCATTCACATTCACGTATTCCAAATAGTCGTTGCAGTAGCAACTGCCGCAAACCTGACGGTTGATTTCCTGCTGCTGTTTTACTTTCCGCAATAGTCTTTCAAACGGTGCAACCAGGGGAAGCGTTCTGAGGCTTGATTTTGTTTTGGTTGTATCCTTTTGGATGGCCTTCGATTTGCCGTCAAGTTTCACTTCTACAACCGTATGCTGAATCGAAAGTGTTTTTCTCTCAAAGTCGATGGCATCCCATTTTAGGCCGACCACCTCACTTCGCCGCAAACCATAGAACGCGCCAAGAATGATTGGAAGCTCCAGCTGGTCACCTCGCGCCACTTTGAAAAGAACATCCAGTTCCTCCTGGTTGTAAATCGTCGCCATGTATTGGGCTTTTCTTGGCTTCTCAACACGGTCTGCCGGATTGGATTTGATAATGCCGAGCTGGAACGCATACTGAAGGCATTTGCGTACATTTGCATGACGACGGATAACAGTAGTCGGGGACAATCCCGCTTCCAGCAGGCTTTGGTAATAATCCTGAATGATTTTTGGATGCCGCTCCAAATCCTGAACCGTACAATTCCTTTCCTTGAAGAAGGGAATGATACTTCTCTCAACGTTCATAGCGTAAGCAGCATAGGTGGTTTCCCCTACTTTGCTTCGCATCATTTCCAGCC
>JBJEYY010000301.1:0-4399 GCA_051887095.1 Faecousia sp.
TGTGCGCACTGGCTCGCAATGACAGCGTTTATTTGGTGAGCTAAACAACAATTTACCGTCCTCCCCATTCTCTCACTCAAATTTACTGAAAGGAGGTTTCTTTCCTATGGAAACCACCATGGATTTGTCCGCGCTGGCTTTGACGCCTTGGGAAATCGCCCTGCGGATGCTGTGCGCCATGCTCATCGGCGTGGTCATCGGCACGGAGCGGGAATACACCCACCGCCCCGCGGGAATGCGAACCCATATGCTGGTGGCTCTGGGCGCCTGCGCGGTGATGATCACCAGCCAGGCCCTGTTTGCCCAATACCGGGCCTACGGAGCCACCCCGGACCCCGCCCGGCTCAGCGCCCAGGTAATTACCGGCGTGGGCTTCTTGGGCGCGGGCACCATCATGAAGGAGGGCCCCTCCATCAAGGGGCTGACCACCGCCGCCAGCGTGTGGGCTGTGGCCTGCCTGGGCGTGGCCGCCGGAGGCGGCTACTATGCCATCGCCCTCATCGGAACCGTCTGCATCATGGTAACGCTGGTGTTCTTTGAGTGGCTCCAGCGCAAGCTGATGACGGACCGGTATGATTCCCACCTGTTCAGCGTCACCTGCAGCCATGTGGGCGATACTCTGAACCGGATCAACGAGCTGTCCCTCCGGCTGAATGTCCGGATTGCCGGGATCCAGATCGAGGAGCATAGCCCCCAGCAATTTGAGATCCAGTTCAAGGCGGACTTCTGCGGCAGACACGCGGAAGCCCATCTCCAGGATTTTATGGCGGCCCTCAGCGAGGACGACAACACCACCGTTGTCCAATCCCACCGCAGCCGCGTCTGATTGTTCCATATCGAAGGATCGATCACCGGTTTCTCCGCAGAACGATAAATTGGTGTTTGTAGGGATGCGTCCCAAATTACCTGTCATTGCGAACCAGTGCGCACACTGGTGTGGCAATCCCCCGGTTAGAGGAGAAATGTATCGAAAAGCGCCCATAAAAGTGGGAGCCGTTGGTATTTTTGGTGGTAATCGTTACATGGTTCCTTTCATTCGGGGGATTGCCACGCCAGTTTGCGAACTGGCTCGCAATGACAGGAAACTTGTGGAGTACACCTACAAACACCAATTTGTCGTTATGCCCTTACATTCAATCGCCCCAGGGGATTACTCCCCTGGGGCGACGCTTTTGTTATTCCACGGCGCGGGCCATGGTGGTCATTACTGTGATGCCCTGGCTGTTCATGTATACCGCCTGGTAGATGGTGCTGTCCCAGGAGGCGGTGAACTCCACCTTCCACATTCCGGCATCGCTGTCATAGTAGGCGTTCGCCATGTTGGTGCCCGGCTCCATGCCGCCCTCCGCCGGGAGGGTGCAGTCCCGGATGGCCCGGTCAATCACCGCCTGGGTGTCCTTCATGGCTGCCGCGGAGGTATTCACGAAGTTCTTTGTCCGCATTCCCGCCTGCTGCCGCTCCAGAATGGCCATCTCCCCGGCGTAGTCGAAGCTGGGAACGGCGGTCAGGTCGATGCCGTTAATCACCGAAGCGATTTCCTCCCGGGAATCGGCAATCACCGTCAGTTCCGCCTCCACCACCTTGTCTTTTTCCGCGCAGTTCCGGGTGGGGAGGTACAGCTTGCGCATTCCGGTCAGCTTCCCGTCAGCGTCAAAGGACATCACCAGCTGCTCCACCTCATATTGGTCGCTGAAATCGTAGATGGACTGAATGATGATCCTGTCCCCGTCCCGGAACACGTCCTCCACTTCGCCGTCGTACCATTCGTAATTGAACGACCACAGCTGGAAATTGGTCAGGGTCATGTAGGTGTTGGTGCTCCACTGGCTGATGGGGCTGTCCACGGTGTCCCCGGCCCACTCCAAATCGTAGGTGGTACCGTTTCGCCACATGCCGCCCCGGTGTCCTTCCAGCACACTGGGATTCTCGCGGTTTACATAACGTGTATCCATCAGGTAGTCGGCGCCGTTCTTCCACACCTCTTCGGTCATGTAGTACTCCATATCCTGCAGCTCCGTATTCCATTCGATGCTGTAGATATGGCTGTACTCCCCGTACAGCAGGTCTACATAGGCCTTCCGGCACTGCTCCAGCAGCGTCTTGAATTCTTCATCGTACAGCCGGAACTTGGCGTAGCAGACCTGGGTATCAATCTCCCCGTCCCCGTAGGTGAAGGTGTAGTAGTTGCCGATGCGGTAGAAGCCCCCGGGAAGCGCGCCGTAATTTTCCTCCCAGTCAATGGTCTGGGTGCTGCCGTTTCCTAAGGTCTGGGGGGCGATGGTCTTGAAATCTCCCTTCGCGGGCACCGTAGTCCACAAGCCATCCTCCAGCCGCTCGATAAAGTAGGTGTCCCCCGCCTGGACGGTGCCGCTGGCAATGGTAGCGTTGCCGTAGGGGATGGAGCACTCCACCACCAGCTTGGCCCCGGTGGGGGTCACATCCTCCGCGCCGAATTTGAAGAACCATTCTCCCTCGGCAAATTTCCAGCCCATCTGGCCGGAGCCCAGCATGAAGTCTTTGTCATAGGATGTCTTGTTGCTGGGCACCTCGGTGACCTGATCCTGCAGGAGCCTGTATTTTTCCAGCTCCTCCTGGGTGAGGACTTCCCCGGCGACGGAGCTGATTTTGCCGTCGATCTGATCGGTGGTTTCCTCCAGTTCGGTCAGCTCCTGATGGTAGCGCACCTCGCCGCCCCCGTCCTCCTCCGGCACCAGGTAGACATAATCCGAAATGATGCTGCGGATGGTTCCGTCATCGTGGAAGGTATAGGTGAGGAAGCCCTGGTAAGTGTATTCACGCTCTGTCCACTCCACCGCCATGGAAACCGTGTCCCCGCTTTTTACCCCGGAGCCCTCCGGGAAGGTGACCTGCTTTCCTGTGGGGGTGAAATTGTTCATCCAGCTGTCCGCATCTCCGCCGGAGCCGTCCCCCCAGACCCATTTGTCCCCCATGAAGGAGGCGAACCGGCCATCCAGCCAAAGCCTTCCCGCTCCCGCCACGGTCTTCCCATTCTCTATTGGCAGATACAGCCGGTTGTCCCCGTGCTTGCGGACGGTAGCCGTATAGGTGGTCACGCCGTAATGGGCATTGGTGCTCTCTCCGCTGTAGTCCACCTGAACGCAGTAGCTGTCCCGGTCCCGCAGCTCCATGATGGCCTGCTCACAGGTATAGGCGATCTCACTCTGGGAAAGATTGGAGGCGAAGCCGGTTTCCTTGGCCGAAAGCGTTTCCCCCGGGGCATTGGCGGAAACATCATTTTCCGGCTCGGGGCTATCCGAACCCTTGGGGCTGGTGACCAGACACACCGCCACAAAGACAATGGCAATCACGCTGACCAAACTCACCCAGAAGCCGGGCTTGCGGTAGTTCAGCACGCTTAAGATCCGCTTCTTCACATCCACCTCGCCGAAGGCCACAGGGCAGGCGGCACAGTGGGCGTGATTTGCCGAACAGTTCAGCAGAGCGGTGGAGTAGGCCTTCCGCTCCTCGGGCTCCATGAACCGGATCACCCGCTCGTCGCAGGCCATCTCAATGTCCCGGCACAGCAGGATGTAGCTGACCCACACCAGGGGATTAAACCAGTGCAGCGCCAGGGCAATGTAGCCCAGCATCTTGATCCAGTGGTCCCCCTTCTCCAGATGGGTCCGCTCATGGGCCAGAATGTAGCGCCGCTCCTTCCGGGACATCCCCATTGGGATATAGATTTTCGGCTTCACAAAGCCCAGGATGAAGGCGGTTTCAATCCCTTCGCACTCCCAGCCCCCGGGGATTTTCACCGCCAGACGCACCTTGCGCTTCAGGTTTATGTAGGATACCGCACTGTAGATTCCGAAGCCCGCCGCCACAGCCAGCCAGGCCCAGGGAATCAGAGTTTTCCAGTCAAAGGAAGGCTTTGCCGCCGGAGCGGGAGCCGCGGGAGTTTCCACAGAAACCGGGGCCGGCTCCGTCACCGCCGGGGCGGAAACGGAAAAGGTGGGCGCTTCCAACCCAGGCTCCGCATTGTCCCACACAGGCTCCGCCGGCTCCCGTAGGTCGGCAGGCTGCTCCCAACGGACTCCGGCCACCTGCCGGGTCTCCGGCTGGAGGCTGAGACTGCTCTGAAGCTCAAAGGGCATCAGCAGCCGGATCCCCGCCAGCACCCACAGAAAGCACACATATTTCTTTGGCGCCCGCCGCAGCACCAGCCGCAGCACCAGCACCGCCAGAATCACAATACTGCCATGAAAGCTGGCAGTCAGAATATTGCGAAATAACTCGTTCATCAAAATCACCTCATTACGGTTGTGGAATTGACAATTGCGGTAGCCCGACAAATTGGTATTTACAAGAGCGCGTTACAAATTACCTGTCATTGCGAGCCAGTGCTCACACTGGCGTGGCAATCCCCCGGTTAGAGGGG
>JBJEYY010000302.1:0-4398 GCA_051887095.1 Faecousia sp.
TACGTTTCAAACACCAATTTGTCGGCTTGCTGACTTAAGCCGATAAGCACAATTTCAAAATACTGCCACACCATTCCGCACATGACCATTCCTGGCCCGACCTTGCCAAGCCTGCAGATCCCGACCTAGCCATGCGAAACCCAGACCTTCCGCTCCAAGCCATTCCTGCCGATCCAAACCGGTCCTCGCCTGTCCCCACCTAGCCGAGCCTCACCTTTCCTTCCATACCGATCCACAACATGCCTGCCGTGCCTTACCATTCCTAACAGAACCTTTCCGGGCCATAACATACCAGGCCTGCCAAGCCAAACCTCTAAACACCCGACCCTAAAACGCCTCGACATGCCTGCCGAACTCACTTCGCCGCTACATGATACATTCCGTACTGACCGTCCCGCTCCGGCCTCCACTCTCCGACACCGCACACATAGCCGCCGGCGTTGATGATGTTGATGATCTGCTCCAGGCTGTACTGACCGTTTTTGTTGTAGCTGATGGTAAGATCCGCGTACCAGTTCCGGAACTCCCCACGGAACCGGATGTCCGCAGCCCCCATGCCGACCCTCACCATGTCCTCACGCATAACCGGAGGATCGGAGAAGATCTCCACCATCTGGTTTTCATCCCCTTCGATGTAGAAGGCGCCTCTCAGGCTCATTTTGTCCTTCGTCCAGCCCATCCGGTAGGAGGCGCTGATTGCCGCTTGCTTGAAGGCCGTAATGGGGAACCCGAACCGCGCCCCGTTCCGGATCGCCTCCTCGAAGCCATCTTCGCTCATGTCCTCCGGGAACCCGTTCAGCCAATACATAGAGCGGATGAAATCCTCCACAGGATTCTTGGCTGCCTTTGCGGAGGCCTTGGTTTTCTTCATCTGCTTGTCCAGGATTTCCCGTTTTGCCTTTTCCGACCAGGCATGCATAATCAGAGGGGTGTCCCCAACCACCCGGATGGTGGTTTTCTGGATCTCGATTGGCTTAATTTCAATCGTTTCCACATTCTTGGTTGCCATATTGACTTTCCTTTCTTTTCCTGGTATACTACCAGCAGCATATCGTTTTCCTTTCCGCCCAACGAAGTTGCCGCTTCGCTGGGCGGTTTTCTTACGCCCGTCAGGTTCCCGCTACTCGAATCCAGCGGTAAACCACGGCACCCTCACCGAATGCGCCATATCGGGGCCGCTCCGAACGGGCGTGGATTCGGGCAGTCCGAAGGTCAGGGGCCGCGCCTGTAATTGTTGCAGAAAGCCCATGCCCATGCAGAGTATAATTTCAATCACGCGCTGCGTCCCCTCCCTCTTTGTATTCCTCCCCCTTACCCGTGGAGCTGGGGCGGCATAACCGCTGGCGGAACAGGTGGGATTCGAACCCACGCACGGCTTTCGCCGCCTTTCAGCTTTCAGGGCTGTTCCCTTAGCCGCTTGGGTACTGTTCCGTGTTGAGCGCACCTGGCGAGTGGTGATCTGCCCTTCCCGCTCCAGCAGAATTTTGAGAAGCTGCCCGTGAGGGCTGGTGGAACAGACCGGACTCGAACCGGCGGCCTCCTGATCCCAAATCAGGCGCGATACCCCTTCTTCGCTACTGCTCCATATTCCCGCCTTTCGGCGGGATTTATTTATCTCAGCACAACGACCCGGCCGCTTTCGACCAGCTCTTTCAGATTCTCCTCGAAGTACCCGGCGATGTTCCTGGTAGCCTCCAGCTTCCACACGCCGCCGTCGGCTTCGAACAGGCCCACGTTTCCGCCCTCCTTCAGCCGCAGCAGGAACATTGATTCCGGCTGGGGAACCTCCAGGAAGGTCCGGAAGGGCTGCAGATTTACATAGGGCCGAACCGGCATCGCCGCGGTCAGCGCCACGCCGGACTTGGCCTCCACGGTCTGGCTCACGCCGTTGTCATTGGACGTGACCTTGCTCTCGGTGCTGATGCCGGACAGCAGCTGCATTAGATATGTAAGATCATCATTGGGGATGTACAGAGACCGCAGCTGCACCACAGCCTCCTCATGGGGGATAAATGCGTTCACGCGCACCCGCGGCGTGTCCGCCTCGCAGGAATACAGCCAGTACCGGTCCATCTCGCCGTCCAGGGTGGTGAACACCTTTACCGTCCGGTAGTCCTCCACCTGAATCAGAATCTGATCACCGGAAAACAGGTCGTTGGCCTCGTTGCGAACCATCTTGCACACGCTGTCCAGCCCCGTCAGAGTGATGGACTTGGGGAAGTCCTTCTTCGGGTCGATCCGTACCAGGCTCTCGGAGGCGAAGTCCTCCTGGCCGATGTGGTACACCTTGGGGCCCGCCATCTTTTCGATTTTCTCGATCATTGCTTTCAGCATTTCTTTTACCTCCTGTTATTTCATAGCCGCCACTTTCAGTAGCTTGGGCGCCTCCTGGACGCTTCCGTCCATGCCTACCTGCCCCGGAACCTGGGGCGTGCTCTCCACCAGCACCATTTCTCCGGTCTCCGGATTCGCCGCAATGCCCAGCGTGGTGCCAACGGGATTCACCGCTGCCAGGGTGCTCTTTGCGCCGGCGGAAATCTTGATGAACTGCCGGTTCTCGTCCGGCTTGAATTCGATGGTCATGGTGATCTTCCGCTTGGCGGTGGCTTCGGTATTCAGATCCAGGATGTTGTCCACGACCCTGCTGACCTCATAGTCCACCCGCTCCTGAATCGCCCCCCGGGCCATCTGCAGGATGCTTGCTCTGTTTTCCATAATGATCTCCTTTCTGTGATTTTTGGGATCCGCGTCACGCAGAGCCCTTGTGGAGGTCGGAGCGGGAATCGAACCCGCAATCTCCCCTTGTGCCCGGGGTGTGCTTCCCTATAAGCACCTCCCGCCCATATCCCGCCTTCCGGCGGGTTATCTTGGTAACGCGCTGAGGCACCTGGCCAGCGTTGCCTTGTTGATTCTCCGGTTCACAAACGGAAAACGCTTCCGCACGGAATCCTTGGACTTATACCCGGTCACCCGCATGGTATCCTCCATGGTCAGCAGCTCCTTATCCGGGAAATACCGGTTCAGTTGCTCCAGCGTGGCGCGGTAATCAATGTTTTCTCGGGACATATCATCACCTTCTATCCCATCAGGAAGCGGATCAGCCGCTCCGCATCGAGCAGGAGTTTCCCGCATCCATACTTGCAGTATGGGCAATCGTTGCATTGTCCGCCGTTAAAATCCTGTGCGCAGATGGTGAGCCACTTTCGTACAATTGCGGGGTCTGGCATCTCCGTTCTTGGCACGGTTACGCGGGCTGTTTCGTCCATATCAGTTTCCACCTTTCTCAGAAGTATTTGCCACCATGTTGATGGTTCTCGCAATCACGCCGATGTCGTGGGTCAGGCTGGCGCACACATCGCGGTGATACTTGTCTGGCACCTCTGCCAAAGCGTCCTCCAGCTCATCCAGGATTTCCTGCTTCTTTTCCTCGCTCATTCCATATCACCTCCGCTCTGTTTGTTGGTTGTGCGACAATTATAAGTCGCTTATCGACGTTTGTCAAGAGCTATTTTGTTGATTCAGCGACTTTTTTTGCTTGACATTTCAACGAATGATTTGTATAATGATTTCACAACATAAATAAGTGAGGTGATTTTATGAACACTATCGGTACTATCGGGTACAGAATTAAACTTATTCGCAAAGAAAAGGGGCTTACCCAGCAGGCGTTTGCTGATAAACTCGGCCTGAAGCGAAACACAATCGGAAGCTATGAGATTGATGCAGGATTGCCAAGCGACCGCACAATTACCGACATCTGCGAAAGGTTCCACGTCAACGAAGCATGGCTTCGGTTCGGAACCGGGGACATGGATGCGGAAACCACCCAGCAGCAGAAGCTCTCCCGCTTCTTCGCGGATGTCCTGGCCACCGCCCCCGACGAGCGCTCCGCATTCATCGCCGCCCTGGATGATCTTCCCCCGGAGTTCTGGCCCATCGTTGTGGAGCTTGCCCGCAAGCTTGTGGATAACATCAAACAGAAAGAGGGCTGACCATTACCGGCCAGCCCTCTTTTTTGTTTTCTTCCGTAAGTACGTGTCCAGAAAGATCAGGAACCATTCCAGCTCCTCCTCCCCCGCCGCCTCCAGCATGGACTGGATCTGCACAAGAATAGCATCCCTGTTTCCTTCCATATTGGAAGACACTTTCAGTTCCTTTCCGTTCTGTTTCATAATGTTCCCTCCGTATTTATTTTTCTTCGTTTTTCATCAAATACATACTTTTTCTGTTGATTCTCACCCTCACACGTTGTATAATATTTTCGTCCATGACCGAAGTACCGTCCCCTGCTTCCCACCTGGTTTCCCTGCGTAGCATTATTAGAACATCTGTTCGAGTAAATAATAAAATGTGCTTATCGGCTTTACTCAGCTGCTCGGTAAAATGTTGTTTAGCGGT
>JBJEYY010000303.1:0-4321 GCA_051887095.1 Faecousia sp.
GCCACATCGTAAATTTTCTTCTTGTAGATGGGTCACATCTATTTACATCACAGACTTTTCAAAATTTTTTGTAACCTCACTTTCTGAACCCCCTTCCATCCTCACAGCGGCAAATTGTTGTTTGTAAATTATACGCTGTCATTGCGAGCCAGTTCGCAAACTGGCGTGGCAATCCCCCGGGTGAAAGGAACCAGGTAACGATTACCACCAAAAACCGCGACAATCCCCGCTTTTTCGGGAACTTTTCGATACATTCTCCCTCTAACCGGGGGATTGCCACACCACTTAAGCGGACTGGTTCGCAATGACAGATAATTTGCAGTGCGCACTTTCAAACAACAATTTTCCTGTTCCCGGTCAATGTCCATCCATGTTTTGCCAGATTTTGTCCGCCCCCTTTTGCTTCTTCCCTGCAGCGCCTCATTTTTGCGGAAGGCCTGTCAAGTCCTGATTTTTTGCACAAAATATCCTCTGTGGTAATTTTTACGACCCGTGAAAAAATAGGGATTCTGTCGAAGCGTTCCTGCTTCACTTATGTCAATCCCCACACCCTTTCCACAGCCTTCCCGGGCTGTGGAAAACCCCTGTGGAAAAACCTGTGGAGAATGTGGAAAACTCCCGGTTATCAACAGGTATTTTGCTTCTTTCCCCTTTCCGCACCGGCTGTGGAAAAGCCTGTTTTCCGGTTTTCATAACACCGCCTTTTCCCCTCCCTCCTGAGGTGTTACGTCACCGTCCCAAGGAAAAACCTTCCTGCCGAAAATCGGGAAAAATGTTGGAAATCTGTGTAGAAATACTTCCAAACCCCATTGCCTCCCCTGGATACGCCAAAATATTTTGTTGAAAACCAACAAATTCTTTTTTCGTATCAATCGGCCAACTCTGGAAATACTTCTGGTATCGGGCCGCCTGTGGAAAACGCGTAAACTACCCCGCAGAAGTCCACACGTTCAGGTGCGCGTCAATGCACATAGGCGGCCGCCCTATACACAGGAGGAACACTATGCAGGGAAAAGTAGAGATCTGCGGCGTCAACACATCCAGGCTCCGGGTTTTGTCCCAGACGGAGATGGACACCCTTCTCCGTCAGGCCAGGGACGGAGACGCTTCCGCCCGGGAAAAGCTCATCGAAGGAAATCTGAGGCTGGTGCTCAGCGTCATTCAGCGCTTTGACAAGCGGGGTGAGTGCCCCGACGATCTGTTCCAGGTGGGCTGCATCGGGCTCATCAAGGCCATCTCCAACTTCGATCCCGACAAGCAGGTACGCTTCTCCACCTACGGTGTGCCCATGATCGCCGGAGAGGTCCGCCGGTATCTGCGGGACAACAGCGCCATCCGGGTATCCCGGTCCATCCGGGACGTGGCCTACCGGGTTCTGCAGTGCAAGGAGGCCCTCACCTCCACCCTGGGCCGGGAGCCAACTCTGGACGAAATCGCGAAGGCCGTCTCCCTGAGCGTGGAGGAGGTCAGCCAGGCCCTGGACGCGGTCTGCGCCCCGGTGAGCCTGTACGACCCGGTTTATTCCGACGGCGCCGATCCGCTGACCGTCATGGATCAGGTCCGGGACAACCGCAACACCGAGCAGAACTGGATGGAGCACATCACTCTGGCGGGAGCCTTCCGAAATCTGAACCCCCGGGAGAAGCAAATCCTGTCTCTGCGTTTTTACGACGGCAAGACCCAGATGGAGGTGGCCGGCTGTCTGGGCATCTCCCAGGCCCAGGTATCCCGTCTGGAGAAGGCCGCCATCAGCGCCATGCGCAAATCCGTCAGCGTGTCCTGAGGCATATTTCCGCGGCTTCCGGAATAGGCTTTCCCAAAGTCATTCCGGGAGGCGGTTTCCATGGCCATCAACTTCACGAGCCTGCAATGCAAGGAAGTCATCTGTGTCAGCGACGGACGGCGGCTGGGATTCATCTCCGATGTGCAGGTAGAAGTTCCGGAGGGGCGGGTGTGCGCCATTGTGGTGCCCTGCCCGTGCCGGTTTTTCGGCATTGGGGGAAGAAACGAGGACTTCGTCATCCCCTGGAGCTGCATCCAGCGCATCGGGCCGGATATCGTCCTGGTGGATACCAAGCCCGATAACTGCCGCTTTCCCCGCCGCCGCCCGGGCCTGACCCCCTAACAGTGCATCCCTCGGCACAGGCTGAAGAACAGATGAATTGTTGTTTACAGGTGCACGCCAAATATAACGCTGTCATTGCGAGCCAGTTCGCAAACTGGCGTGGCAATGACAGCGTTAATTTGCCAAACAACAATTTGCCGCTTCCCTTTTTCCCCGCTCTCAGGCGGATTCGCAAGAATATTTTCCAATTTTTTTGGAAATAATGCTTGCAAAATCCGTTTTCTTCGGCTATAATGATTCGGCATGGGCTCAGCCCGTGACATCAAACACCACACACCCGGGGATCGCCGGCCCCAGTGTCTTTTCGGACGGGCCTTGCGGGATGATCGGGGTGGAGGAAAAACAAAAGGAGAAATTGAAAATGGCTGTCGTATCTATGAAGCAACTGCTGGAGGCCGGTGTGCACTTCGGTCACCAGACCCGCCGCTGGAACCCCAAAATGGCTCCCTACATCTACACCGAGCGCAACGGGATCTACATCATCGACCTGCAGAAGACCGTTAAGAAGCTGGAAGAGGCTTACAACTTTGTCCGCGACCTATCCGCGAACGGCGGCAACGTGCTGTTCGTCGGCACCAAGAAGCAGGCCCAGGACGCCATCCGGGAAGAGGCTGCCCGCTGCGGCGGTTACTATGTCAACGCCCGCTGGCTGGGCGGTATGCTGACCAACTTCCGCACCATGCGCACCCGTATCGACCGTCTGGCCCAGCTGCGCAAGATGGAAGAGGACGGCACCTTTGCCATGCTGCCCAAGAAGGAAGTCATCAAGCACCAGGGCGAGATCGAGAAGCTGGAGAAGTACCTGGGCGGCGTGAAGGAAATGAAGAAGCTGCCCGCCGCTCTGTTCATCGTTGACCCCCGCAAGGAGCGCAACGCCATTGCGGAGGCCCGGAAGCTGAACATCCCCATCGTGGCCATTGTGGATACCAACTGCGATCCCGATGAGATCGACTACGTGATCCCCGGCAACGACGACGCCATCCGCGCCATCCGTCTGATCGCCTCCGCCATGGCCAACGCCGCCATCGAGGGCCGTCAGGGTGAGGATGCCGCCGAGGCCGCTCCTGCCGAGACCGCTGCTGAGTAATTTACGATCACATAGATTAGGAGGATACCAAAATGGCTTTTACCGCACAGGACGTAAAGAAACTGCGTGAAATGACCAACGTGGGCATGATGGACTGCAAGAAGGCCCTGCAGGCCACCGACGGCGACATGGATGCCGCCATCGACTGGCTCCGTGAGAAGGGCCTGGCCAAGGCCGCCAAGAAGGCCGGCCGGATTGCCGCCGAGGGTGTTGCTTATGCTGCCGTTGTGGACGGCGTGGGCGTTGTGATCGAGGTCAACTCTGAGACCGACTTCGCCGCCAAGACCGACGCTTTCCTGGATCTGGTGAAGAACCTGGCCGCCGTGGTCGCCGCCCAGAACCCCGCCGATGTGGACGCTCTGAAGGCCTGCACCTACCCCGGCACCAGCCTGACCGTCACCGAGATTCTGCAGGAGAAGGTCATGTCCATCGGCGAGAACATTCAGATCCGCCGCTTCGCCCGCTTTGCCGACAACGTAAGCGTTGCCTATGTCCACGCCGGCGGCTCCCACGGTGTTCTGGTGAACCTAGCCGTGGAAGGCGTTGACGCCACCGAAATCGGCAAGAACGTGGCTATGCAGATTGCCGCCATGAACCCCAAGTACTGGGACAAGGCCCAGGTGCCCCAGGCCGATGTGGACAAGGAGATGGCCGTTCAGGTCGCCCTCATGGACAACGATCCCAAGATGGCCGGCAAGCCCGCCGCCGTCAAGGAGAAGATCGCCGCCGGCAAGCTGGCTGCCTTCTACAAGGAGTCCTGCCTGCTGCAGCAGGAGTTCGTCCGCTCCGACCTGTACAAGGGCGATGTGGCCGGCTACATCGCCGACGCTGCCAAGAAGCTGGGCGGCAAGGTCACCTTCGTCGATGCCATTCACTACATCAAAGGTGAAGGCATTGAGAAGAAGGAAGAGAACTTCGCCGATGAGGTCGCCGCTCAGATCGCCGGTGCCCACAAGTAATTCGTTTCCCCAATCCCCCGGCCTCCCGGCCGGGGGATTTCTCATGTCCAGGAAGGGATAGGGAGAAAAATTGTTGTTTACACGTGCGCACCCGAAAAAAGCTGTCATTGCGAGCCAGTGCGCACACTGGCGTGGCAATCCCCCGGTTAG
>JBJEYY010000304.1:0-4289 GCA_051887095.1 Faecousia sp.
CGTCCTCGTTCAGGCCCAGGTTCAGGATGGTGTCCATCATGCCGGGCATGGAGGCCCGGGCGCCGGAGCGGACGGAAACCAGCAGGGGATTCTCCTTGTCACCGAACTTCTTGCCGGTGATGGCCTCCAGCTTCTCCACGTACTGCATGATTTCGGCCTGGATCTCGTCGTTGATCCGGCGGCCATCCTCGTAGTACTTGGTGCAGGCCTCGGTGGTGATGGTGAAGCCCTGGGGGACAGGCAGACCGATGTTGGTCATTTCGGCCAGGTTCGCGCCCTTGCCGCCCAGCAGCTCCCGCATGGAGCCGTTGCCCTCGGTAAACAGATAGACGTACTTGTGAGACATTTGCATACCCCTTTCAATTTTTAGACACCACTAAAGGCCATTCGTTTCCCTCAGCGGTTGCCTGTTCAGACGTTCCAAATTCGCCTGATTTTTTGCATTTTTGCACTCTGGATGATAACGCCCATACAGTATAGCACGCACATTGGAAAAAAGCAAATATAAATCCATATTTTGTTAACATTTTACAAAAAAACGCACCGTTTTTTCTACACCTGGACCAGAAACGGATTCAGCGGCGCACCAATGGCGCGCCGCTGAAAAATCAGGCTGCGGGAGTGTATTCAAAGGACAGGACTTCTCCCGTTTTTTCGTTCCTCAGGATCACGGCAGTGCCGACCCGGGTCAAAGCCTCATGCTTGGAGGCGGGGGTCTTCTTCAGGGACCAGAGCTTCTCCATGGCGTCCGCTCCCTCCACCTTCTCCGAATCCACGGCATAGTAGGCCACGGTATAGGTGACCTCGCTGCCCATAAACTTTTTGTAGGCAGACTCGATAACGGATACGGAGGGGCCGTCAATACCGCCGGTCTCCTCCACGATGATCTCCTGCATGGCCTTGTTCTGGTCCACCACCTCCTGGGCGGAGTAGCCGGTGGTCAGAGAGGTGTTCTGGTAGTGGTAGCTCAGGTATCCGGTGACACAACCGGAGCCGAACACAAACAGCAGCACCAGCATGGCGATCTGCTTTTTGCTGAATTTCAGGGCATGGTCAGGGGAGTAGGTCAGGCCCATCCGGTAGGTGATGGGCTGCACCACGGACAAAAACAGGGTCAGCACCACGGACTCAATGGGGAACATGAACAGGTTCTTGAGAATATGGGGCACGGTGAGAACATAGAGCTTGCCGCCCATCATGATCTGGTAGTAGAGCATCATCAATGGCGTCTGCAGCAGGATGTTCACGAACAGGCAGATGCAGAACCGGCTCAGCATTACCCGGGTGGGGGTGAGCTTCACCCGGTACAAAAACAGGGCGAAAATCAGGGAGCCTGCGACTTCCGTCAGCACGAAGGGCAGAAAATAGGTTTCCCCGGACAGCAGCACGCCCAGCACGTCCGAGGCCACGGCGGCCACGATGGCCACCACCGGGCCGAAGACCATGGCGCCCATGGCGTTGGCGATGAAGGCGGTATTGATCTTCAGGTTGGGAGCCAGGGGGATGTACACCATCTTCAGCGCCACCCGCAGGGCGATCATCAGGGCCGCGAACACCAGCATTTTGGTGTCGCGCAGCTCCAGGGCGGCATCACGCCAGTAGGCCTTGGAAAAAGGGGTTTTGTAGAGGTTTCTTGATTTTTGTACTCTGGTCATAATGTGACCCTCCTTCATAATAGAGCGACGATGAGCCTTCTGCTCCGCCACGGGCCCGGAAACGAAAAAAACCCCGCGGCAGAAGCCGGGGGAGCCATTTCGATCCGGAAACACCCGTGGGGAAAGCAGCCGTAACACAGCCGACCGTTCGCCCGACCGAGTATCGTTGCTACATAAAGGAGGGTGTCCTATATGCAACAGCGGGTGCGGTGACCCCATCGTGGAACGCGTCCTTCGTCCTCCGGGCAACTCCCCGTCCCGGTGGCACTTAACGCAGGGTCTCCTACTCTGTTCGCGTCTATTATACACAATTTCCCGAAAATGTAAATAGGTTCCGGAAGATAATTTTTTTGACTTGTCAAGGAAAGACAGCAGTGCGATAAATTGTTGTTTGAAAGGGTGTTCTGCAAATTACCTGTCATTGCGAACCAGTCCGCAGACTGGTGTGGCAATCCCCCGGTTGAATGGAACCAGGTAACGATTACCACCAAAAATCGCAACGTTCCCCACTCTTCAGGGCAATTGTCGGTACATTTCCCCTCTAACAGGGGGATTGCCACGCCAGTGTGCGCACTGGCTCGCAACGACAGCGTTTATCCGACAAACAACAATTTGTCTGCTTGTTGGGAAAGGGCGGGGCGTATTTGGGGGGAATGGTGTCGGATACTTTGCCGGGCTTCCCCGCCGGATTCGCTGGTTTTCCCTTTTTGGCAGCCGTACAATAAATCTACATCGCACCAAGGGAGGAAGGGCAATGCAATGCCAGAAGCTGAAAACCTATATGGAAACCGGGCGGGTTGTCTTTTTACCCGTCCGCTCCATCCGCCCCAATCCGGCCCAGCCCCGGAGGGTATTCCGGGAGGAAGCGCTCAAGGAACTGTCCGAATCCATTCTCCGCCACGGAATCCTGCAGCCCCTGTCCGTCCGGCGCAGGGAAGGGGGGTATGAGCTGATCTGCGGGGAGCGGCGGCTCCGGGCGGCCCAGATGGCGGGGCTGACAGATGTGCCCTGCATCCTGATGCAGATGGACGACCGGGAGTCAGGCATGACGGCCATGGTGGAGAATCTCCAGCGGCAGGATTTGGACTTTGTGGAGGAGGCCCAGGGGATTTCCCGGCTCATGGGGCAATTCGGCATGAGCCAGGAGCAGACCGCAAGGCTTCTGGGCAAGAGCCAGAGCGCCGTGGCAAACAAGCTGCGGCTGCTGCGCCACTCAGAGCCGGTTCTGGAGGCCCTGCGCCAGGCGGAGCTGACGGAGCGCCACGCCCGGGCGCTGCTGAAGCTGCCGGACGAGGAAACGAAGCTGCGGGCCATTGCTGAGATTACCCGCCAGAATATGAGCGTGGCCCGGACGGAAAGCTATGTTTCGTCTCTTCTGGCCCAGCCCCGGGACAAGGCGGACAAGGCCAATGTGGCGGCCTTTCTGAACACCCTGACCCAGTCGCTGGCGAAAATCCAGCTCTCCGGCATCGGCGCGGTCTCCGAGCGCCGGGAAACCGACAGCCAGATTGTCCTGACCATCACCATTCCCAAATAACACTTCCCCCGCGTCCCGGAAGTATTCGGGACGCGGGGGTTTTGACAGGATGGGGCGCGCGGAGGAACGCTAAATTGTTGTTTAGCGTAACAAAACATGCTGTCATTGCGAGCCAGCGCGCACACTGGCGTGGCAATCCCCCAAGGTTTTAGGGCCGTTTTCGTTCCGTTTCCCCATTTTACCGGGGGATTGCCACACCAGGTAAGCGGACTGGTTCGCAATGACAGGTAATTTGCAGCGCGCCCTTTCAAACAACAATTTTCTGTTCTGCTTTCAAAAGCCGATCCTCGGACCCAATGCTTTCCCCGGGGATTCGGAAGCTTTCTGGAATCTCCGGACTTTGTTTCCCGGAGAAATCTGCGGAATAACGGTTGACAAACCTCCGGATTTGTGGGTATAATAACGAGGATATCTGCAAAAAGGCTGAGAAGAGGAGAGTACGCCGCGCTTTCCCGGTCAGAGAGCCCCGTAAGGTGGGAGGGGGCACGGAGGACACGGCGGAACATGGCCTCGGAGCCGGACCGGTGAATCATGAGCCGGTCCCGGGAATGCCCCGTTACCGGCATCGTGAGGCGTCCGCCATGGCGGGCGTGAAGCAAGGTGGTACCGCGTCAGCTATTGTCGCCCTTGGGTTTCCCAGGGGGCTTTTTATTTATAGGAGGAAAAAGGAAAATGTGTGAAAAGTGCAAGGGTAATTTCTATATTACCACCCCCATCTACTACCCCTCGGACAAGCTCCACATCGGCCACGCCTACTGTACCGTGGCCACCGACACCATGGCCCGCTTCAAGCGGCTCCAGGGCTACAACGTGATGTTCCTCACCGGCACCGACGAGCACGGCCAGAAGATCGAGGACAAGGCCAAGGCCGCGGGCGTTACTCCCCAGCAGTTTGTGGACAACATCGTCCTGGGAGAGCGGGGCGTGCTGGACCTGTGGAAGCTGATGAACATCTCCTACGACCGCTTCATCCGCACCACCGACGACTACCATGTGGCCGCCATCCAGAAGATTTTCAAGCGGATGTATGACAACGGCGACATCTACAAGGGCAAGTATGTGGGCAAATACTGCAAGCCCTGCGAGTCCTTCTGGAC
>JBJEYY010000305.1:0-4285 GCA_051887095.1 Faecousia sp.
ACCGCTAAACAACATTTTACCGAGCAGCTGAGTAAAGCCGATAAGCACATTCTCATATTCCATCCCGAAGGGATTCCTTAATCGTCAATTCTTCTCTTTGTTGTACTTTCTCCTCAGCTGTCCGCAGGAGGCGTCGATGTCTCCTCCCAGGGTCCGGCGGACGGTGGCGGGGACGCCGCCCTCCTCCAGAATCTTCTGGAACTTTGCCACGGCCGCCTTGGAGCTGGGCTTCAGGGGGCTTTCCTCCACGTGGTTCAGAGGGATCAGGTTGAAGTGGGCAGGCAGGCCCTTCAGCCTGCGCAGCAGCTCCTTCGCGTCCGCCTCAGAGTCGTTGACCCCATTGATCATGGCGTACTCGAAGCTGATGCGCCGGGAGGTCTCCCGGTAGTACCGGCGGCAGGCATTCAGCAGCTCCTCGCTGGGATAGGCCTTGTTCACCGGCATGATTTTGTTGCGCACTTCATCATTGGGAGCGTGGAGGGAAACGGACAGAGTCAGCTGCAGCTTCCGCTTGGCCAGCTCGTCGATCTTCGGCACAAGGCCGCAGGTGGAAAGGCTGATGTGCCGCATGGAGATGTTCATCCCCTCCGGGCTGTTCACCAGCTCCAGAAAGCGCATCACATTCTCAAAATTGTCCAGCGGCTCCCCGATGCCCATGAGCACGATGTGGGAAACCGGCAACCCCGAATCCACCTGGGTAAAAAGCACCTGATCCAGCATCTCGTAGGGCTCCAGCCGCCGCACCAGTCCCCCCAAGGTGGAGGCGCAGAAGGCGCAGCCCATCCGGCAGCCCACCTCCGTGGAGATGCACACGGTGTTGCCGTAGTGGTAGCGCATGAGCACCGTTTCCACGCAGTTCCCGTCGGACAGCTCCCACAGATATTTGATGGTGCCGTCCCGGGCTGATTCCTGCTTTCGCACTACTTTCGGCGGGCAGATGGGGTATTTTTCCGCCAATTCCTCCCGGAGGGCCTTGGGAAGATTCGACATTTCCTCGTAGGAGCGGGCGCCCTTGTGAAGCCAGGTGAACACCTGCTTTGCCCGGAAGGCGGGCTGGCCTAGTTCCTTCAATATGGCAGCCATTTCCGGCAAAGTCAGGGATTTCAGATTCATGGTTTCCTCCGCAGACGGCAGATAAAGAAGCCGTCGGTATCGTATTGCCCGGGAATCAGGGTCAACATCCCGGTGTCATTTTGGGGGAAGCACTTCGGCAGCGCTAGTGGTTCCGGGAAAAATTCCCCGTTTTCCCTCAGGAACGCCGCCGCAACCTCCTCATTCTCCCGCTTCAGCACTGTGCAGGTGGAGTAGAGCAGCACTCCGCCTGGGCGCACATACCGGGCCTGATTTCTCAGGATTTCCAGTTGAAGCTGGGGAAGCGTCTCTGTTTCCGAAAGGTTTTTATACCGGATATCCGGCTTCTTGCGGATAATTCCCAGACCGGAGCAGGGAACGTCCGCAATTACAAAATCCATTTTCCCCTCCCATTGGGGGACATACCGGGAAGCATCCTGTTCCAAGGCCCTGATGTTCGGAAGCCTCAGCCGCTTCGCCCCATTCTCAATCAGGGGGATTTTATGTTCATGGATGTCGCAGGAGGTGATTTCCCCCTTCCCCTCCATGGCAATGGCAGCGGCAAAGCTCTTGCCCCCCGGGGCGGCGCAGCAGTCCAGCACCTTCGCTCCCTCTTTGGGAAGCTGGGCGCAGAGCACGCTGAGCCTTGCGGCGGGGTCCTGCACATAGTATAGCCCCTCCCGGAAGGAGGGGAGCCGCTCCAGGCTGCCCATACCCCCGATCACCAGGGCATCCTCCATCCATGGGTGGCAGGTCACCTCCGCTCCTTCCGCTTCCAGCCGCTGCTTTAAGTCAGCGGGGGTGATTTTCAGGGTGTTGGCCTGAACTACGGTGCGGGGAGCTTCGTTGTCCGCTTTCAGCATGGGCTCCAGGGTTCCCTTGGGCAGGGAGCCCTTGAGAAGCGCAATCAGCTCCTCGGGATGGCTGTAGCGCAGGGCGTAGGAGGTGGGTTCCGCCCCCTTGCCGGAGCGCTGAGCGGAGCGAAGCACGGCGTTGACCAAAGCGGGCGCCTTGGGATTGCCCACGTATTTCTTCGCCAAAGCCACCGATTCATTCACGGCGGCGCTGGCGGGAATCTTGTCAAGATCATACAGCTGGTACAGCCCCAGGTGCAGCACATCCCGCACCACCGGGTGCAGCTGGGTCAGGGGGCGGCTGAGCAGCCCTTCCAGGAAATAATCCAGCCGCAGCCGGTTTTGCAGCACCCCGTAGCACAGCCGGGTAGCCAGGGCAGCATCCCGGGAATCCAAGCGGTTACGGGCAATGTACTCCTTCAGCACAGCATTGGCCCAGGCCCCTTCCTTCCGGCAGGCCATCAGCGCCTGCAGCGCCGTTTCCCGGGCCCCGGTCATAGGCTCTTCAGGGGATGGCCCCGGAAATAGTCGGCGGCAGCCATCCGTTTGCCTCCCTGGGCCTGGAGGGAGCGGATTTCCACGGCCCCCTCCCCGCAGGCCACCACAAGACCGGTCTTGGTCAGGCGCAGCAGCTGCCCCGGGGTTCCGGAGCCCTCCGCCAGGCGGGTTTCGTGAATCTTAAAGGGGGTTCCCTCAATCTCCGCGGTGGCCACGGGCCAGGGATGCAGGCCCCGGACCTGGTTGTGCACCTGGCTGGCCGTCTTGGTCCAATCGATGGGGCACATGGACTTGTCCAGCATGGGGGCATAGGTAACCTTCTCCGGGTCCTGGGGCACAGCGGGGACCTTTCCCTGCTCCAGAGTGCCCAGGGTCTTTGCCAGCAGCCCGGCGCCCAACTCCGCCAGCCGGTCCAGAAGATCTCCGGCGGTTTCATTCTCCCCAATGGGGGTCTTGGATACGTCAATGATGTTTCCGGCATCCATTTCCCTTACCAGATACATGGCCGTAACACCGGTTTCCTTCAGGCCGTCCAGCACTGCCCACTGGTAGGGGGCGCTTCCCCGGTAGCTGGGGAGCAGGCTCGCGTGGATGTTGATGCAGCCGTATGTGGGCACATCCAGCACCTTCTGGGGCAGGATTCTTCCATAGGCCACCACGGCGCAGACATCGGGCTTCAATGCCCGCAGCTCCTCCACGGTTTCCTCATCCCGGAAGTTCTCCGGCTGAAACACGGGGATTCCGTGCTCCAAAGCCACCTCCTTCACCGGCGAGGGGGCCAGCTTCATACCCCGGCCCTTGGGCCGGTCCGGCTGGGTATAGCAGCCCACCACCTGGAAGCCCTCCGCCAGGATTCTCTTGAAACAAGTCGCCGCAATCTCCGGCGTTCCCATAAAGACAACTCTCAACAAAATTCCCCCTTTCCCACCTTCGCGGATAAATTGCTGCTTGTATGTGCGCACTCATAAAACGCTGTCATTGCGAGCCAGTGCTCACACTGGCGTGGCAATCCCCCGGATGAATGGAACCAGGTAACGATTACCACCAAACCCCGGGGACGAACCCACTTTTCGGGCGCTTTTCGATACATTCCCCCTCTAACCGGGGGATTGCCACACCAGTCCGAGGACTGGTTCGCAATGACAGGTAATTCGGGACGCAGCCTGCCAAACACCAATTTTCCGCACTGCCGCATTCATTCGGCAGAGATTCCCTGCTTTTCCCGAAGGGATTCCTTAATTGTCAATTGTTAATTGTCAATTATCTTATTCCCCGTCGGCTTCCAGCTCTTCCTCGGTGAGGAAGCGCTCCATCACCTGGGTGTACAGGATGCCGTCCAGGTGATCCAGCTCATGGCAGAAGCACCGGGCAATCAGCTCCTCGCCCTCGGCCTCGAACCAGTTGCCGTCCCGGTCCTGGGCCCGCACCTTGGCGTAATTGGGCCGCTTCACCAGGCCGTATTTCCCCGGCACGCTGAGGCACCCTTCCGCGCCGCACTGCTCCCCGCTGGTTTCCACCAGGCTGGGATTCACCAGCTCCAGAATCTCCTCGCCGGTGTCCACAATCACCACCCGGCGCAGAATCCCCACCTGGGGCGCCGCGAGCCCGACGCCGTTGGCCTCGGCCAGAGTCTCGGCCATATCGTCCAGGAGCCGATGGAGCCGCCAGTCAAATTTTTCCACCGGTCTGCAAACCTTATGCAGCGCCGGTTCCTTGTCTGTCAATATTTTCCGCATTCCCATAATATATCTTCCTCTCTGGTGGGCTGTCTGCCTTCGGAATTGACAATTGACAGTTGACAATTGTCAATTGTGCTTATCGGCTTAAGTCAGCAAGCCGACAAATTGGTGTTTGAAACGTAA
>JBJEYY010000306.1:0-4271 GCA_051887095.1 Faecousia sp.
GGTTCCATTCAACCGGGGGATTGCCACGCCAGTGTGCGCACTGGCTCGCAATGACAGCGTATAATTTACAAACACCAATTTATCTGCACGACGTGCATTGCGAAGCGATACCGTCGTTGTCAATTCTCATTTGTCAATTCGACCTTAGGAGGAGCTTATGGCCTTTGATGCTTATTTTATGACCGCGGTGCTGGGGGAGGTCCGGCACAAGTGCCTGGGGGCCCGGGTGGACAAGATTCACCAGCCCAGCCGGGACACCCTGATCCTTCACCTGCGCTGCCGGGAGGGGCGGGAGAAGCTGCTCTTCGCGGCCAACCCTACCGCCCCCCGGCTGCACCTGACGGACGCCTCCCCGGAGAATCCGGCGGAGCCGCCCATGTTCTGCATGCTGCTGCGCAAGCACCTTCTGGGGGCCCGGCTCACGGAGATCACCCAGCCTCCCATGGAGCGGCTGGCGGAGTTCACCTTCGACTGCACCGACGAGATGGGCTTTCCCGTGCAGAAAAAACTGGTGGCGGAGCTGATGGGAAGAACCTGCAACCTGTACCTGCTGGGGGACGGCGGACGCATCCTGGACTGCCTGCGGCGCATCGGCCTGGACGAGTCCGCCCGGCCCGCCCTGCCGGGGCTCAACTACCAGCCTCCCGAAAAAATCACCAAGCTGGACCCGGGCGTGATGGAGGAACAGGATTATGCAAACCTCGTCAATACCCCCGGGGCGGATATGCTCAGCGCCCGGCTGATGGACAACCTGGGCGGATTGTCCCCCCTGGTCTGCCGGGAGGCGGCGCTGTTCGCCGGGGGCGCGGTGGATGCCCGGGTGACGGGGAACGAGGGGGAAAAGCTGTACCTGTTCTTCCGGGAGCACCTGAACCACCCGGCCCCCTGGCTTTCCCGGGAGGCGGGGCAGTATGCCTTCTGCCCCCTGCGGCAGTACGGGGAGTCGGAGCGGATGGAGTCCTTCGGCGCGCTGCTGGACGGGTTCTACACCCAGCGCTCCCACCGTGACATCATGCGCCAGAAGAGCCAGGGACTGCGCAAGTCCGTGCAGAATCTGGTCACCCGCACCAAGCGGAAGCTGGCCGTCCAGGAAAAGGAGCTCACCGCCACCTACGACCGGGAACGGCTGCGCCAGCTGGGGGACATTCTCACGGCAAACCTCCACAACATTGTGAAGGGGCAGACGAAGGCGCTCTGCCAGGATTTTTACGACGAGAACATGGCCATGGTGGAAATCCCGCTGTCCCCTACCCTCTCGCCTCAGCAGAACGCGGCGAAATACTATAAGGACTACGCCCGGATGAAGAATGCGGAGAAGGAGCTGAATCACCAGCTTGCCCTGGGCCGGGAGGAGCTTGCGTACCTGGAAAGTGTGCTGGAGGAGCTGAACCGGGCGGGAAGCGAGGCGGAATTGGAAGAAATCCGCCAGGAGCTGTCCGCAGGCGGCTACGTCCGGGATACCAGCGCCCGGGCCCGAATGAAGCAGAAAAAGCTTCCCCCCCTGCGGTTCGAGAGCACCGACGGCTTTGCCATCTACGTGGGCCGGAACAACCGGGGCAATGACGAGCTGACCTTCCATACGGCCCGGAAGGACGACATTTGGTGCCACGCCTCCAAGGTCCATGGGGCCCATGTGGTGATCTCCTGCGGCGGCCGGGTTCCCCCGGACGACACCGTGACCCAGGCGGCCCAGCTGGCGGCCTACTACTCCGAGTCCGGCGGAGGACAGAACATTCCCGTGGATGTGACCCCCGTCAAGCAGGTCAAACGCATCAAAAGCGGCAAGCCCGGCATGGTGATCTACCACACCTACCGGACGGCCATTGTCAACCCCTACCCCGACATCCGGGTGGACCCCCTGAACGCGGAAAAAGCGGACAGTTGACATCCGTTGGGATGGAGAAAAAATGCTTATCGGCATTCCCCAACTGCCCGACAAATTGGTGTTTGGCGCTTTGCCTCAAAGTTTCCTGTCATTGCGAGCCAGTGCGCACACTGGCGTGGCAATCCCCCGGTTAGAGGGGAAACGGAACGAATATCACCCTCAAACCCCAGCAAAAGTAAGAAACGTGACAAAAAGGGGTCTAAAACCTTTGGGGATTGCCACACCAGTGTGCGCACTGGTTCGCAATGACAGCGTTTTTCGGCGCGACAAACACCAATTTGTCGAACTTCGGAGGGTGCTTTTGGAAATGTAATAATCATTTCGGCCCCGCTGCTGCGGGGCCGTGTTTCCCTTTTCTCCGCACCGGGTTGGTGCTATGCTATGGAAGGAGGCCGGGTATGACGGACCGGGAGTATATGTTGGAGGCTTTAGCCCTTGCCCGGGAGGCGGCGGCTGCCGGGGAGGTACCCGTGGGCTGCGTCATCGTCCGGGGAGAGAAAATCGTGGGCCGGGGCCGCAATCGCCGGGAGGAGGGCAAATCCGCCCTCGCCCACGCGGAGCTGGAGGCCATCGGACAGGCTTGCGCCGCCCTGGGGGGTTGGCGGCTGTGGGAGTGTACGCTGTATGTGACCCTGGAGCCCTGCCCCATGTGTGCCGGGGCCATTGTCAATGCCCGGATCCCAAAGGTGGTCTATGGGGCCCGGGATCCCAAGGCGGGCTCCTGCGGCTCGGTGTGTGATCTGTTCGGCATGGCCTACAACCACCACCCCCAGGTGGAAGCCGGGGTGCTGGAGGAAGAATGCGCCCAGGTGCTCACGGATTTTTTCCGGGAACTGCGGGTAACGCTTCGGACAAGGCCAAAGTGGAGGAAGGGATGAATTGACAATTGACAATTCCCTCCCCCACAGCCCGGCAAATTGGTGTTTGTACGTTCTTTGCTGTCATTGCGAACCAGTCCGCAGACTGGTGTGGCAATCCCCCGGTTGAATGGAACCAGGTAACGATTACCGCCAAAAATCGCAACGTTTTCCCGCTCTGTAGGGCAATTGTCGATACATTTCCCCTCTAAGTAAGGGGATTGCCACACCAGTGTGCACACTGGTTCGCAATGACAGGTAGTTTTGATGCGAAGCGTCAAACACCAATTTGTCGTTCTTTTTGAAATCGTTCCGGTTATGACACAATCATTGTCAATTGTCAATTCTATCTCGGGGGGTTGCGGATGGAAGATTATCAGCGGAGCTTACGGGTGGGGGCGGCGGCGATTGCCTGCGCCCTGGTGTTCCGGGCGGGGATTTCGGGTCTGCCCGGGAAAATGCTGACATGGCTGACCGGTGCCGAGAGAGCCGCTTCCCCGATGGAATCAGAAACCTCCAGGGATGTCCGGCAGGAGCCGACCCGGGAGGTTTTCCTGTCCTTTCCCCCGGAGTCCAGCCCGCCCTGGGTGCTTCCGGAGCCGGAGCCGGAGGAGCCCACCCTGCCCCGGTACACCGAGGCCGTCCAGGTACTGAACTCCGCCGGGGCGGAGGCGGATTTTGCCGCCCTGCTGGAAAAGCCCTTAAGCTGGAACCTCCGGGACGGGGAGCCTGCGGTGCTGATCCTGCACACCCACACCACCGAAAGCTACACCCCCCGGGGGGAGGATTACCGGGAGGTTTCCGGCTGGCACACCCTGGACGAGGGCTACAACATGCTCTCCATCGGGGACGCGGTGGCCCAGGTGCTGGAGGAGGCGGGAATCCGGGTGGTCCAGGACCGGACGGTCCACGACTACCCCTCCTACAACGGCTCCTACGACCATGCCCGGGAATCCATGAAAACGCTTCTGGAGGAGTATCCCACGGTGCGCATGGTGCTGGACCTCCACCGGGACGCGGCGGAGGCCCCATCGGGGGGCCAATACCGCACCCTGGCCAATCTGGCGGGACAGGCTGTGGCCCAGCTGATGCCGGTGATGGGGTCGGGCTTTGACAGCTTCCGGGAGAATCTGAGCCTGGCCCTGAAGCTCATGGCCCAGCTGGAGCGGCAGGCCCCGGGGATTACCCGGCCCCTGGTGCTGCGCAGGGCAAGCTTTAATCAGGATCTGTGCCCCGGGGCGCTGCTGTTCGAGGTGGGCTCCGCCGGGAACAGCCACGACGAAGCCATCCTCGCCGCCCGGGAGCTGGCCAAGGCCATCATCGCCCTGGCCGGCGGCACCGGGGAGGCGGAAGAGAATGGAGAATAGAGCAGTTAGCGAAATTGTTGTTTACAAAGTGACGCTGAAAAACTTGTGTCATTCCGAGCCAGTGCGCACACTGGCGTGGGAATCCCCCGGTAAAATAGGGAAACGGGACGAAAACGGCCCTAAATCCTTGGGGGATTGCCACACCAGTGTGCGCACTGGTTC
>JBJEYY010000307.1:0-4265 GCA_051887095.1 Faecousia sp.
TTGTTGTCATGGGTTCGTTATCCCAGATAATGTCTGCAAACCGGGATTCGATAGCACCTAACTTATAATCTTCCATAGCAGTACCTCCTAAGTTGTCTGTTCTCAACCGACAACCATAGTCTATCGCGAACAGACACATTTGTCAAGGCTTTTTAAGAAGAATTAAGAATTTGAATCGAAACAGGATACAATATGCCCCCACTGCATAATACAGTGGGGGGCGATGTATTAAGATGCACCTATGATACTGCCGTCCATGGCATTGATCCAGACCAAGCATTCATCTCTTTTGTTTGGGCATGGTTTGCCTGTACCGTGGAATACTAACGCAGAGGTGATAACCATGGCAAAGAAAGATATGAAGCATCCCGATGTGACTCGTGGACCGAGAAATGATGTCTCCCCTGTCCCGCAGCTTCAAGGCAAGGCCAAAAGTGGAAAGGAAAAAGCAAATCCTATCATTTCTGGAACAACCGGTGCAAATCAGAAGGTATGGCACGAAAAGCCTATCTCCAAGGCTCATGGAATCATTGACACAGACCTGGCAAGGGACAATCTGGAAAATGACATTCCTTTCGCGGATTTGCAGGACCTGTAATACCCAGTGCAGGGCACGACAAAAGCGTGCCCTGCTCATAGTCCGTTCCTACAGTTAGGAAGATAGCTATGCACTGAAAATAAAACCTCCGGCCCTTGGTGGGTCGGAGGTTTGGTGCATTTTTTATTTCAGACCGGCCTGGGACAGCAGGGCGGGAATCTTGGACTCCCAGCCCAGAGACATGATGTGCACGCCCTGGCAGTAGGGCTTGCACTCCCGGATGATCCGGGCGGCGATTTCCACGCCGGTGATACCGGCCTTGGTCTTTTCCTTGTCGGCCTGGAGCTCCGCGATCAGCTCGTCGGGGATATGGACACCGGCCACATTGTTGTTCATGAACTTGCACATACCGGCGGACTTGGGGATGATGATACCCACCTGAACAGGCTTGCCGAACTGCTTGGCCTGCTCCATGAATTTGATGAACTTCTCGGGCTCAAACACAGCCTGGGTCTGGAAGTATTCGGCGCCGGCCTTGACCTTGCGCTCCATCTTCACCAGCTGTGCGTCCACGGAGTCGGAGCAGGGGGACACCACCGCGCCCTTGGCAAACTTGGGAGGCTCGCCCACCAGCGCGTTGCCGCCCAGATCCACACCGGTCTCCAGGGTGCTGGCGGTGTGCAGCAGGGAAACGGAATCCAGGTCAAACACGGGCTTGGCCTGAGGATGGTCGCCCAGCTTGGTGTGGTCGCCGGTGAGGCAGAGAATGTTGTCAATGCCCAGCATGGCGGCGCTGAGCAGATCTGACTGGAGGGCGATGCGGTTCCGGTCCCGGCAGGTCAGCTGGAAGATGGGGTTCAGGCCGGCATCCTTCAGCACCTTGCAGGTGGCGAGAGACCCTAAGCGCATGACAGAGGACTGGTTATCGGTAACGTTGACGAAGTGGACATCGGAGAGGTATTTCTTTGCCTCTTCCACCATGCCGTCAATATGAATTCCTTTGGGAGGGCCGACCTCGGCAGTAACTACAAACTCACCGTTGTCAAACAGTTCTGTAATTCTCATAATTCCATTCGCTCCTAATTTATTCAGATTCTTTGGCGGCCTTGGTAGCCTCATCGGTGTTATAGTCATGCATTTGCGTGGGGCAGCGCAGCACGTCCAGACGGCCCTGAGCCTTCAGGCGCTGAATGATGCGCTCCCAGCCGCATTCCATATCGGGGCAGACCTCACATTTGCCGTTCTTGGTGCCGCCGCAGGGGCCGTTGACCAGGCTCTTGGAGCAGGCCGTGATGGGGCAGATTCCACCGGTCAGATTCAGGAAGCACTCGCCGCACTGGCCGCAGTCATACTCCAGAGGGGTCACGCCCTGGAAGCCGGGCAGCTCAATGGTATCGCAGCAGGCGTAAACAGGCTTGTCCTCCAGCACCTCGGAGATGGTCTGTACACCCACGCCGCAGGAGAACACCAGAACGGCGTCCGCCTCGGCGATTTTCGCCATGGGCGCGCGCAGCCGCAGGGCCAGCTCCGTGGGATTGCAGATGTAGTCGGTGGTGAGGATTCCCACGACCTTTCCTTCATCAGCCTGCTTCTTCTGCAGCGCCTTTGCCTCTTCCTCGGGGAAGCCGACTTCCTTACAGCCGTGACAGTTGATGATGAAAACCTTGCCGGAAGCCAAGGAAGCAATCGCTTCTTCAGATTTCAATTTTGTCATTAACATATGTTTTCTTCATCCCCCTTATTTCTTCTTCAGCAGAGGCGCGATCATACCCTTGGCGGCGTTGATCTTGGACACCAGAGGAATCTTGGACGAGCAGATGTATTCGCAGCACTTGCAGGAGAAGCAGTCCATCACGTTCAGCTTCAGCAGGGTATCCGTGTCACCCAGCTGGGCGTACTTGTAGATATCCAGGGGAGCCAGCTCCATGGGGCAGACGTCCACGCAGCGGCCGCACTTGATGCATTCTTTCTCCTCAGTGTGGTCGGCGGCAATGGCAATGATGCCGTTGGAGCCCTTGATAATGGGCACATTGGTGTCCGTAATGGGAGCGCCCATCATGGGACCGCCCATTTTCAGCACCACATCGTCGCCGGTGATACCGCCGCAGTGATCGATGATCTCCTGCACATTGGTGCCCAGCTTCACCATGTAGTTGCCGGGATTGCGGATAAATTCGCCGGTGACAGAGACCACCCGCTCCACCAGGGGCATACCCTTCCGGATGGCGTCGGAGATGGCCTTGGCGGTGGAGGTGTTGCTCACCACGCAGCCCACATCGGCGGGCAGCTTGCCGCTGGGCACCTGACGGCCCATGACCTTCTTAATGAGCATCTTCTCAGCGCCCTCAGGGTACTGCGTTCTGGCGGCGCAGATGCGGATATTGTCGTAAGGAGCCACCTTTTCTTCCATCAGCGCAATGGCATCGGGCTTGTTGTCCTCAATGAGGATCACGCCCTCCGGGGCGCTGACGGCCTTCATCATGGCCCGCAGACCGAATACGATGTCATCCGCGTATTCCAGCATCACCCGATGGTCGGCAGTCAGGTAGGGCTCGCACTCGGAGCCGTTGATCAGCACAGCGTCAATGGGCTTGCCGGGCTTCAGCTTGACATAGGTGGGGAAGGCAGCGCCGCCCATGCCCACGATGCCCTTTTCCTTGACGATCTCGATGATCTCGTCAGGGGTCAGCTCTTCCAGAGGCTTATTCGGCACCACGGATTCATGAAGGGTGTTCTTTCCGTCATTTTTGATAACAACGCTCATCACGCCGGGGCCCTTGTTGGGATGGGTATGGGGCTCCACAGCAACCACTGTGCCGCTGACACTGGAATGCACGGGAGCGCTGATGAATCCCGCCTGCTCGCCGATGAGCTGGCCCACCTTCACAGTGTCACCGGGCTGAACCACAGGGTTCGCCGGAGCGCCGATGTGCATGGCCAGGGGGATAATCACGGTGTCGGGCTCGGGGAACTTCTGCAGCGCCAGATGCTCGGTGTATTCCTTGTTCTCCGTGGGATGGACGCCGCCGTAGAAGCCCTCATACCGCTTGGCACGGGCCTCGGCCACATAAGCCTTGATCTCATCCACATTGGCAACGGAGTAATCCCGCAGCTGGACGGGCTGATCCAGGAATTCCTTGGTTCTTCCCTGCTTTTCCAGACGCTGGTAAATCTTTTCCCAGGCGCAGTCCTTCTTGGGGTCGATTTCGCATTTGCCGTTCTTGGCGCCGCCGCACTGGCCGTTGACCAGGCTCTTGGTGCAGTCCACAATGGGGCAGATGCCGCCGGTGACGTTCAGATAGCACTGGGCGCAGGCACCGCAGGTTTTCTTGGTCAGCGCCATGCCGTGGTGACCGATGTAGTTCAGGGAATTCGTCGCCGTAAAGACGGGAACGGACTCCAGATCCGCCACGGTCTGCACGCCCAGACCGCAGGAAATGACCACCACGTTCTCGGTGCCCTCAGGCACGATGCCCGCCAGCTTCTTTTCGGTCTGAACCTTGTTGCAGAGGAAATCCACCTTGGCGGTTCCGGTGATGTGCTTACCCTGAGCCTCCGCAATGGCGGTGAAGCTGCCGCATTCCGGCTCTTCGGTTGTGTTGAACTCCTTGAAGCACTTGTTGCAGCAGACCACGAAGAAGTTGTCCTTCCCCGCCAGCAAGCCTTCCAGCTCTTCCTTGCTCTTTAACACATACTTGGTATAATCCACCAAATATCACCTTCTTAT
>JBJEYY010000308.1:0-4265 GCA_051887095.1 Faecousia sp.
CTCATGTCGCATGATGCTATTTGGCTTCAAAACGTCCAAACACACAAACTTTTTTATTGAGGCGTTTTTTCTGTTATGCGAAACAACAATTTGTTCTGGCAGCGGGAACTTCTGAAAGGTTATTGTGCTTTTTTCCGAAGGAGCATTCCGATCACAAAGCCGATGGCGGCGGGGCAGACCCAGCCCAGGCCCAGGCCGTAGAGGGGAATGAACCTCTGGGCAAAGGCCGTGAGGGAGGAGAGAATTGCGCTGCCGGGAACCATGCCGGACACCACGCCGATCATATCAAAGATTGCCGCGATGAGGGTGAAGGCGGTGGTCCAGACATAGACGCTTCTGCTGTGGCCAAAGGATTTCCCAAACAGGGCCAGCAGAATCAGGGTGATGGCCAGAGGATACAGGAACATGAGCACGGGGACACACCAGGCCACAATGGAGTTTAGGCCAAAGTTCGCGATGCAGAAGGAGACCACGCTGAAAATCACGGCCCATACGGAATACCCGGGGCCTTTCGGGAACATGTCCACGAAGGCTTTGGAGCAGCTGGTCACAAGGCCGATGGCGGTTTTGAGGCAGGCGAAGGTGACGATGGCTGCAGTGAGGATGGCACCGAAGGCGTGGAAATAGTGATTCGCGATAATGCCCAGCACGGCGCCGCCGTTGGAGCAGTCGCCGCAGATGGGGGCGCTTTGAGCGGATACCAAGGTGATGAACAGAAAAATCAGGCCCATGAACAGGCAGCTGAAAATGCCCGCCCGGGCAGTGTTGGCAGCGATGCGGCCCGGCTCCTTCACGCCGTGATCGCGGACCACGTCAATGACCACGATGCCGAAGGCCAGGCCCGCCAGGGCATCCAGAGTGTTATAGCCCTCCAGGAAGCCCTTGAAGAAAGCGGTGCCGGCGGTGGCGTAGCTCTCTGCCGGGGTGACCTCTGCCAGGGAGGTCAGAGGCTTTGTCAGGGCGGCAATGACGAGAATTGCCAGGAACACCAAAAATACCGGGTTCAGGAACTTGCCGATCCAGGTCATAATGCCGCTGGGCTTCAGGGAGAACAGCAGCACGATGGCGAAGAAAACAAATGAGAAGATGGCAAGATACAGCGTTTCGCTGCCCTCAGGCAGGAGATTCACCGCCCCCACGGTGAAGGAGGTGCTGGCGCACCGGGGGATGGCGAAGAGGGGCCCGATGGTGAGATACAGCAATGTGCAGAAAAACACGCTGTACTTCCGAGAAACCTTTCCGGCCAGCTCCACAACGCCCTCGCTGCGGCTGATGCCCAGGGCCACAACGGCCAGCATGGGAATGCCCACGGCGGTGATGAATACCCCCGCGAAGGCGCTCCAGAAATTGCTGCCTGCCTGAACGCCCAGCATGGCGGGGAAAATCAGATTGCCCGCGCCGAAGAACATGCCGAAGAGCATACTGGTGATGGTGACGGTTTCCTTTGCCGTGAGATTGCGTTTCATATGGGGGCACCCCTTCCGAGAAAAGATGGGTTCATCTTAGTGGAAAACCCAGTTGGGCGCAACCGGGAGCAGATTTCTCCATAAGAAACTTTTTTTGGATTATGTTTCTTTAGAATAGATTTTTCAGTGGGAATGTGGTATTCTGAATTTGTCGGCAGCAAACCGGACGGAAATCACGGGTTTGTTGATTCTAAAGAAACTTCGGAGGCTTTGCCATGGGTGAGATCAGCTGTGAAATCGGGAAAAAAATCCGCACCTTCCGCAAATCCAGGAATATGACCCTGGAGGAGCTGGCACGGATTGTATGCAAGAACAAATCCACTCTGTCCAAATACGAAACCGGAGAAATTGTCCTGGATATCGAAACCATCTATGAAATTTCCCGGGCCCTGAATATCCATGTGGAGCAGCTGCTCTACTGCACTCCGGAGCGGGTGCCCATCCGGGATCAGGGGGCCCACCCGGCTTTTTTCAGCGGGCTGACCCAGTTCTATTCCTATTACTATGACGGGCGATACAACCGGATTGTACCGGGGGTATTCGACGTGCAGACCGTGGGGACGGATCAGCGGTACAAGATCATGGCGTATATGGATTTCGCGGATTTTGAAGGGTACCAGAACTGCGGAACCACCTACTATGGCTTCATGGAGCACTACGACGCCATTTCCAACCTGACACTGACCAATCAGAATTCTCCCATTGAGAAGGCCTATGGACAGATCATGGCCGCCTACACCAGCACGGACGTGAAATGGGGGCTGTTCACGGGCTTGTCCTCCAGCCCCATGATGCCAGTTGCCATCAAGATGCTCTTCTCCCGCAAGCGGCTGAGCGAGGACGAAAAGCTGCTCAGGATGCTGAAGGTCACCAAGGAGGATGTCCGCCTGCTGCGGCACTACAATATGATGACGGTGCTGTGAGGGGGATTATCATTTCCTTTTGGCGGACATTTGGATCGCCTCTGGATTTTGAATAGCGGATAGGCTTCCCGCTTACGCGTGCGAAACGGTAAATTGTTGTTTACAGTTTTCAAACGCACTTCGATCTTACTGTAGGGGAGCCATTCATGGCTCCCGTAGAGCAGTACGTTTTCGCCGAAATGCTAAGGATATCGGAACATTTCATCGCCGGGAGCCATGAATGGCTCCCCTACAGTGTGTTTCCAACATTTCCAAAGCAATTACAATAAACAACAATTTACCGCCAGATAATCCAAAGACGGATTAAGCTTCCTCCGCGTTATAGACGACCTTTCCGTCAATCACGGTGATGTGTGCCTCGCCGCCGATGGTGGTGAGGGGGTCTGCCGTCCAGATGACCACATCGCCGTCCTTGCCGGGCTCCAGGCTGCCCACCCGGTGGTCAATGCCCAGAGACTGGGCGGGGTTGATGGTAATGGCTTTCCAGGCTTCCTCCATGGGCAGCCCCGCATTGGCGGCCAGCCCCGCGCACATGGGAAGGTTCTGCAGGGGGATCACTGGAGCATCGGTAATGATGCTGACCTTTACGCCTGCTTTGGTAAGGACGCCGGGGGTGGTAAAGCTTTTGCTTTGCAGCTCCACCTTGGTCTTGCCGCCCAGGGAGGGGCCTACGAAGGCGGGGAAGCCCTCCTTGGCAAGCTCGTCGGCAATGACTTCTCCGTCGGTGCAGTGGTCCATGGTCATGCTGACGCCAAACTCCTTGGCGATGCGGATGGCGGTGAGAATATCGTCCGCCCGGTGGGCATGGCATTTCAGGGGAATCTCCCCCCGGAGTACCGGCTCCATGGCCTCCAGCTTCATGTCAAAGGGAGGATTCTTCCCGGCGGCCTTGTCCTCCATGTAGCGTCTGGTCTTGAACAGGGTCTCCCGCAGAAGGGCGGCCACCGCCATGCGGGTCATGGGGCTTTTCTTGGAGCCCTGGCCGTAGCAGCGCTTGGGGTTTTCACCGAAGGCGCACTTCATGGCAATGGGGTCCTTCACAATCATGTTGTCCACCCGGCTGCCATAGAGCTTGATGGCCACAAAGGTGCCGCCGATGACATTGGCGCTGCCAGGGCCGGTGCAGGCCGTGGTCACGCCGCCCCGGACAGCGTTGGCAAAGGCCTCGTCCTGGGGGTAGATGGAATCGATGGCCCGCATCTGGGGGGTGATGGGCTCCACAATCTCGTTGTAGTCCCGGCCTTCCCAGCCCACGGCCTCGTTGTCCAGGCCGATGTGGCAATGGGCATCCACGCAGCCAGGGGTGACCAGCCGTCCCTGGGCGTTGATGACCTGGGCAGAGGCCGGAGCCTCCAGGGCTTCGCCCACAGCGGCGATCTTCCCGTCATCACCGATCAGAACGCAGCCGTTGGCGTATTCCTGGTCTGCCATGGTCTTGATATGACCGTTTTTGATCAGAAGCATACTTTTCTCTCCTTTGAACCAAGATGGGGCTATTATAGCATGGCTGTGCCGGGATGGGAAGCATGGAAATTCATTGGATGCGGAACAGAGCGGAAAATTGTTGTTTACACTACACGTTTCAAATTACCTGTCATTGCGAACCAGCGTGCGCGCCGGTTCGCAATGACAGAATAATTGGAACGTGTGCTGCAAACAACAATTTATCACTTCGGAGTCCGGTGAGGGTGACGGAAAGGGATATCGAATCCAATTCCAACCTGTCAACTATTTTACATTCTAGCAAAAATAACGCTTGACAATTGAAGATCCCGTGCTATAATAAGCGTGTTCTGTTTGAGCCGCCGGTATAGCTCAGTCGGTAGAGCAACTGATTTGTAATCAGTAGGTCGGGGGTTCGAGTCCGTCTACCGGC
>JBJEYY010000309.1:0-4224 GCA_051887095.1 Faecousia sp.
AGTGTGCGCACTGGTTCGCAATGACAGCATGTTCTGTTACGCTAAACAACAATTTCTCTTCCCGCTAATAAACAACCAAAAGGCCGCGCCATGGGCGCGGCCTCTTAATTTGGGTTGTGTCAACGGCTTTCCCGGGAGCTGAGATACTTGCGGACCATCAGGGCCACCTTGAACACAATGGCGTGGTCAAACTGCCGCAGATCCAGTCCGGTGAGCTTCTTGATCTTCTCCAGCCGGTACACCAGGGTGTTGCGGTGGACAAAGAGCTTCCGGGAGGTTTCGGAAACGTTCAGATTGTTCTCGAAGAATTTGTTGATGGTAAACAGGGTCTCCTGATCCAGAGAATCGATGGAGTTCTTCTTGAACACCTCGCTGAGGAAGATTTCGCACAGAGTGGTGGGCAGCTGGTAGATCAGCCGTCCGATGCCCAGATTCTCGTAGTGCATGATGCTCTTCTCGGTGTCAAAGACCTTGCCCACCTCAATGGCGGTCTGAGCCTCCTTGTAGGAATCCGCCAGCTCCCGCAGATGATCCGCCACGGTGCCGATGCCGATGACGGTCTTGATCCGCAGCTCGTTTTTCAGGGTTTCCTCCATGGAGGCAGCCATGCGCTCCAGCTCCTCGCTGGTGGTGGAGCCGCTGATCTGCTTGACCACGGCGATGTCCATCTCATTGATGCTCAGGACGAAATCCTGGAGCTTGTCCGGGAACATCCCCGCCAACACATCCACGGTGGACACATCCCCGTGGCCCACCTGCCGGATCAGGAACACCACCCGGGGGGCATCGGTGGAGAAGTGGAGCTCCTTGGCCCGGATATAAATGTCGCCGGGGAGGATATTGTCCATGATGATATTCTTGACAAAGGTGCCCCGGTCGTGCTTCTCCTCGTAGTAAGTCTTGGCGTTGTTCAGGGCGATGTAGGCCATGGCGCAGAAATCCCGGGCTGCCTGATCATCGCCGGTGCAGAACACCGCGTACTCAAAATAGTTGGAACTGCCCATAATGGCCTTGAAGCATTTCTGGTTATAGGTCAGCATCCCGTCCGAGGAATTGCTCACCTTCAGGGCGGCATCGGGCCAGCGCTCGCCCAGCATGGACATGTCGGTGCAGGAAACCACGCACCCTTCCGCATCCATCACGCCGAAGGTACGGTCAGAGATATCCTTAAGCTGAATAATCACGCTCTGAAAAACACTGTTGGACATGTGGGTGTCCCTCCTTAGAATTTTGCATAAATGCGCATTTCACAAAACAGCATTGTTATTATACACAGCTTTTGCACATATTGCAAGTACCTTTTGACATTTTACTGCAAAAAGTATGTGTTTTTTTATGTATTATCCCAATTGACTTCCCGGGCATTCCGCCGCGGCCCCGGCGAAATGCCCACCTACTCCCGCTCCAGGGCGCGGATTTCCGTCTCGGACAGCTCTCTGGTCTTCCCCAGCGGCAGATCGCCCAGCTCCAGGCCGCCCTCCCGCTGCCGCTGAAGATAAAGGACAGTCATCCCCCGGGAGGCCATCATCCGGCGGACCTGGTGGTATTTTCCCTCCCGCACCGTGATCCGGCTCTCCCCGGGGCCCAGAGGCTCCAGAGAAGCGGGAAGGCATTTTGTCCCGTCCCGCAGCAGGAGGCCCTGCGCGAAGGCCTCCACATCCTCCTGTGCCGCCTGTCCCTCGTGGCGAGCATAGTAGACCTTGGGCACCTCCTGTTTCGGGCTGATGAGCCGGTGGAGGAGCAGCCCGTCATTGGTAAACAGCAGCAGGCCCTCCGTTTCCTTGTCCAGCCGTCCCACAGGCTTCAGCTCCAGGTGACGATACTCCGGCGGCAGCAGCTCCATCACCGTCCGCTCCCGGGGGTCTTCCGTAGCGGTGACGAAGCCCGCAGGCTTGTTCATCATCAGCACCACCCGGCGTCTGCCTCCCAGAATCTCTCCGTCCAGGCAGATCGTGTTATTCTGCGGGTCAATCTTGCGCCCCGGGTCCCGCTCCGGCAAGCCGTCCACGCTGACCCGGCCCGCTTTCAGCAGCTCCTTCACCTGGGACCGGGTGCCGGCCCCGCTTGCGCTCAGGAATTTGTCCAAACGTTCCATTTGTTCCTCCGTTCTATCCCTCCCCCCTGGGACATACACATGTGGTGTCAATGTCATTTGGGAGGGATATTCTATGATGGTTATGACCGCGAAGGTCGATTTTAAGAAAATCATGCTGATCCTGCTGGCCGTGGCAGCGGTAATCGCAGCGCTGATTTTGCTGTTCGGCGGAGATTCGGAGCAAACCCTGGCCGTGCAGACCGTGGCCACCAACGATGGACGGGTGCAGTTTTTAAAGGATTTTGGCTGGGACGTCACCACCTCCCCCGCCGAAAGCAGCCAGGTGCGGATTCCCAAGGAGTCCAGCGAGGTTTACCGCCGCTACAACGCCCTGCAGCAGAGCCAGGGGTACGATCTGACCCCCTATGCCGGGAAAAATGTTATGCGCTTCGTCTACAAAATCAACAACTACCCCGGGGCCACCGAGCCCGTCTACGCTACGCTCTTAGTCTATAAGAACAAGGTCATCGGCGGGGATATCACGGATACCGCGGCCATGGGGAAAATCCACGGCTTCAAGATGCCGGAGAACCTCTCCACGACCCCCACAACAACGCCAACCACCATGCCCACCACGACGCCAACCACCGCTACCTCCGCCACCGCCCCAACCCAATAACCGCAGGGTTGGAAAGATAAATTGTTGTTTGAAGGTGCGCACTCCAAAAATTCGTGTCATTGCGAGCCAGTGCGCACACTGGCGTGGCAATCCCCCGGATCTTCCGGGAACTCAAAAAACGGGGGAACCGTCTACCCCAGCACCCTGAAAAGTTGGGGGATTGCCACACCAGGCTGCGGCCTGGTTCGCAATGACATTTCTTTTTTAGTGCGCAAAACAACGATTTGTCGTTCCGTTCCCGATTCTTTCTTCTTTGATCTTACCACAGCTTTTCCTTCTTGACAAGCACGATGCGCTGTGCTATCCTTGGAGCAGAACTGAACAATATCTTCAGGGCGGGGTGAAATTCCCCACCGGCGGTAAAGTCCGCGAGCGCTCTGCGCAGAACCGGTGTGATTCCGGTACCGACAGTACAGTCTGGATGGAAGAAGATATGCAGATGCGCCTTTTTGTATTTGTGTTTCCACGCCCTGAGTCTATGCTCAGGGCGTATTTTTGTATCTTGGAGGAAAGAGAAATGGCAAAACTTTGGCAGCAGCTGCTGGAAAACGGCAGCTTCGTCCTGGTCTGTGTCCTCATTGTGGCAGCGCTGGCGGTACTGGCCCGGCTGGTGGAACAGCACCTGCCGCAAAAGCGGAAGGTGACCTCCGCCCGGAGAATCTGCATCATCGCCATCTGCTCCGCCGTAGCGGTGGTGCTCCACGTTCTGGACTTCCCGCTGGTATTTCTGGCCCCGGAATTTTATAAGCTGGACTTTTCCGAGCTTCCGGTGCTTCTGTGCGGCTTCTACCTGGGGCCCAGCGCCGCCGTGGCCTGCGAGGGCGTGAAAATCCTGCTGAAGCTGCTGCTGAAGGGCACCTCCACCGCCTTTGTGGGGGATTTTGCCAACTTCGTGGTGGGCTGCAGCATGGTGCTTCCCGCGGTGATTTTCTACCATGGAAACAAGAGCCGCCACAGCGCCCTTATCGGCCTGATCCTGGGCACCCTGACCATGACCGTACTGGGTACCGCTTTTAACGCGGTGTATCTGCTGCCCAAGTTTGCCCAGCTCTACGGCATCCCGTTGGAGGCCATCATCGGCATGGGCACCGCCATCCACAGCAGCATCAACGGGGTATCCACCTTCGTGATGCTGTGCGTAGCCCCCCTGAACCTCATCAAGGGCAGTGTGGTTTCCCTGCTGACCATGCTCCTCTACAAACGGGTGGCCCGCCCCCTCTTCGGCATTCGGGAGGCGTAAATTCCACCCCTTCAAAGCGCGCCGCAAAAGCGGCGCGCTTTTCCCTTTCCCCCCATCCTTGACATCCCTCCTTTCCAGGATTATACTTATGATAAGGTAAATTGTTGTTTAGCGGCTTCGCCTCAAGTTTTCTGTCATTGCGAACCAGCGCGCACGCTGGTGTGGCAATCCCCCGGTAAAACGGGGAAATGGAACGAAAACGGCCCTAAAACCATGGGGGATTGCCACGCCAGTGTGAGCACTGGCTCGCAATGACAGCGTATTTTGCGT
>JBJEYY010000310.1:0-4221 GCA_051887095.1 Faecousia sp.
GGGAATGGAGTCCATGGGGCCGGGCCGGTAGAGGGCCACAATGGCCGTGATGTCCTCGATGGAGCTGGCCTTCATGTTCACGCAGACCCCAGTCATGCCCGCGGATTCCAGCTGGAACACACCCTGGGTTTTTCCTTCGGCGAGCATTTGGAAGGTTTCCGGGTCGTCGTCCGGGATCTTCGCCATAGAAAACTCCGGAGAAATCTTCTGAATCTGCTCCTCCGCGTCCCGGATTACCGTCAGGTTCCGAAGGCCCAGGAAGTCCATTTTCAGCAGGCCTAGCTCCTCGATGGTGGTCATGGTGTACTGGGTGACGATGGTATCGTCGTTCCGGGACAGCGGCACGTAATTGCACACCGGCTGGGCGGTAATCACCACGCCCGCGGCGTGGGTGGAGGCGTTCCGGGGCATGCCCTCCAGGCTCCGGGCGGTGTCGATGAGCTGGCGTACCCGAGCGTCTGCGTCGTACATCTCCTTCAGCTTAGGGGAAACCTCCAGAGCCTCCTTCAATGTGATGTGGGGCGAAGCCGGAACCAGCTTGGCCACCACATCGGTTTCCGCGAAGGAGAAGTTCAGCGCCCTGCCCACATCCCGGATGGCGCCCCGGGCGGCCATGGTGCCGAAGGTGGCAATCTGGGCCACATGGTCCGCACCGTACTTGCGCATGACGTACTCGATGACCTCGCCCCGGCGCTCCTGGCAGAAATCCGTATCGAAATCCGGCATGCTCACCCGTTCGGGGTTTAGAAACCGCTCGAAGATCAGGCCGTATTTCATGGGATCCACTTCGGTGATGTGCAAGCAGTAGGCCGCGATGGAGGCCGCGCCGGAGCCGCGCCCCGGACCCACCGGGATTCCCTGCTCCTTGGCATAGTGGATAAAGTCCCAGACAATCAGATAGTAGTTTACATAACCCATCCGGCTGATGACGGAGATTTCGTATTCCAGCCTTTCCCGGTAGCTGTCCGGGGGATCGGGATACCGCTCCCGGAAGCCGTCGAAGCACAGCTTGCGGAAATATTCCTCGTTGGTGAAGCCCTCCGGCACCGGGAAGGCGGGCAGATGATATTCGTGGAAGGTGAATTCCAGATTGCATCTTTCGGCAATCTTCACCGTGTTTTCAAAGGCTTCGTCGCAGCCGGGGAACAGCTTTCGCAGCTCCTCCTCGCTTTTCAGGTAAAATTCATCCCCCTGGAAGCGCATACGGTTGGCGTCGTCCACGGTTTTTCCGGTCTGGATGCACAGCAGCACATCCTGCATCTTGGCATCCTCCCGGCGCAGGTAGTGGGCGTCGTTGGTCACCACGAGAGGCAGCCCCGTCTCCCGGGCAATCCGGCGGACCCCCTGATTCACCGGCTGCTGGGCATCGATGCCGTGATCCTGCAGCTCCAGGTAGAAGTTGTCCTCCCCGAAGATTTCCGCCATCGTCAGGGCGTAAGCCTTGGCGGAGGCGTAGTCCTCCTCCATGAGATACTGGGGGATGGCCCCCGCGAGGCAGGCGGACAGGGCAATAAGCCCCTCATGGTACTGCCGCAGCAGCTCTATGTCCACCCTGGGCTTGCCGTAAAAGCCCCGGATAAAGGCCTCGGAAACCAGCTTGCACAGGTTTTCGTAGCCGGTGCGGTCCTTGCACAGCAGCACCAGATGGTAGGGGTCGTTGTCCAGACCGTGGACCCGGTCCTCCATCCGGCGGCGGGCCACATACACCTCGCAGCCGATGATGGGTTTCACCCCCGCGGCCTTGGCAGCCTTGTAAAAATCGATGCAGCCGTACATCACGCCGTGGTCGGTGATGGCCACCGCCGTCTGTCCCAATTCCTTCACCCGGTCCATCATGCCGTCAATGCGGCAGGCGCCGTCTAAGAGGCTGTATTCCGTATGCACATGCAGATGTACAAAGCTCATAGCGTCCCCTCCCCGGCCAGCTCCACCAGCTTTTTCAGCCGATGGCTCATGGCGCTCTTGGTGATGGGCGGCTCCATCATCTCTGCCAGTTCCGTCAGGGCGGACTCGGGGTTCTCTTCCCGGGCGGCGGCGGCCTGGCGCAGCTTTCCGGGCAGGCTCTCCAGCAGTCCCTGTGATCGCAGCTTCCGGATGGCGGCCAGCTGCTCCTGGGCGGCCTCCACCACCTTGGAGGTATTGGCGTCGTCACAGTTGCAGCGGCGGTTGACCTTGTTGTTCAGCTCCTTCTCCAGCCTGGCCTCCATAATTCCCATGGCCGCCACCTGCGCGCCGATGTAGGTGAGAAAATCGGAAATCTGATCGCTCTGCTTGAGGTACAGCACCTGGCCCCCGCCCCGAACGGCGGTTTTGGGGGAGAAGCCCATGACCTCCCGCATCAGGGCGAAGGTTTCCCGGGACACGCTCTGATGGGTGGTGGTAATTTCCAGATGATAGCCCTTGCCGGGGTCGGTGACGCTGCCCCCCGCCAGGAAGGCCCCCCGGAGGAAGGCGGCCTTGCAGCATTCCTCCTCCACCACCGGCAGATTCACATGCAGCGCCAGGGTGTCCTCCCGGCTGAAGCCGTAGGCCTCCATAATGGTACGCAGCTTCTCCTCCGACCGGATCTGGAACACCAGCTTTCGCTCCGTATCCTCCGGCAGGGTGTCAAAGCTCATGGAGAACGCCTTCCGGAAGAGCTTGGGAAGCAGCTGGGCGAATTCCCGGCTCTCGGTAATGATCCGGATGCCGTCCCCACGGAAGCTGTTGCAGTACAGCAGAATCCCGAAGCATTCCGCCAGGGCGCAGCAGTGATTCTGCGGCACCACCCGGCAGACCTCCGCCTTTGCCGCCGCGGAAAAGGACAGTGTCATGGCGATCTCCTTTCTGTTTCTAAAATCCACAGCGATAAATTGTTGTTTGTAAGCGTTCGCTCCAAATATTCTGTCATTGCGAACCAGTCCGCAGACTGGTGTGGCAATCCCCAAGTTGAAAGGAACCAAGTAACGATTATCGCCAAAAATCGCAACATCTCCACTCTTCAGGGTGCTTTTCGGTACATTTCCCCTCTAACCGGGGGATTGCCACGCCAGTGTGCGCACTGGCTCGCAATGACAGCGTTTTTTGTGCGCGTACATGTAAACAACAATTTATCGTTTCATCTCCTCAAAACAAATTACCAAATCCGGATTTCCGGCTCCAGGCGGATGCCGGAATTCTCGTATACAATCTCCGACACCTGCTCCAGCAGCTGCCGCACGTCACTTGCGGTGGCCCCTCCCAGATTCACGGCGAAGCCCGCGTGCTTCTGGGCAATGGCCGCGCCGCCTACCTGATAGCCCCGCAGTCCCGCCTGGTCAATCAGCGCGGCGGCATAACCCCCCTGGGGCCGTTTAAACGCCGAACCCGCACTGGGCAGATCCAGGGGCTGGGATGCGGAGCGCTTGGCCATCAGTTCCTTCATGCAGTCCCGAATCTGCTGGGGGTCCTTCTTTTCCAGCCGGAACAGGGCGCTGACCACAATGGCCTGCCGCTCCTGCAAGCGGCTGTGGCGATAGGAAAAGCCCATCTGCTCCGGGTCCCAAACCGTGAGATTTCCCTGAAAGTCCATGACCTCCACCTGCCGGCAGACCTGGCAGATTTCCCCGCCGTAGGCCCCGGCGTTCATATACACGCCGCCGCCCACGCTGCCGGGAATCCCGTGGGCGAATTCCAGACCGGACAGCCCCAGCCCCGCGGCGAACATGGCGGCTCTCGTCATGGTGACCCCGGCCATCACACGGATGTGAGTTTCGTCCAGACGCTCCATACCGTCCAGGGCATCCTTCAGGCAGATCACCAGACCCCGGAGCCCCTCGTCAGGAGCCAGTACGTTGGTTCCCGCTCCTAGGATAGCAGGCTTTGTGTCCAATAAAACGGACACTTTCAAAAGCTCCGCCAGTTCCTCCTTATTTTTCGGAAAGGCCATGACCTCCGCCTCCCCGCCGATGCGGAAGGAGGTATGTTTTGCCATGGATTCGTTAAAAGAAAGCTTGATATCCGGCAAAAAAGCCCTCATTTTCTGCTGATAATCGGTAAAGTCCGTCATAAACGCCTCCGGGTGTATGATTGGTAACAGTATATCACATCCTCACAGGATATGCAATCGCCTCAATTGTGAATTTTCTTCGCAGCCAATCCTCTGCCCTCACAAATTGAAAAGGTGAATTGTTGTTTACTCGTGTGCACCCGAAAAAACGCTGTCATTGCGAGCCAGTGCGCACACTGGCGTGGCAATCCCCC
>JBJEYY010000311.1:0-4209 GCA_051887095.1 Faecousia sp.
GTGCGCACTGGCTCGCAATGACAGCGTTTATTTGGTACGCTAAACAACAATTTATACGGGCACCCCCCTCGGCAGAGAATTTCCCGGACCCCATTGCAATCCCGCCACAAATCTGGTATACTGGTGCCGAAAGGAAACGAAGCGGGTGATATCATGAAATCCATCCGGGAAATTTACAAAACCGGAAAAGGCCCATCCTCCTCCCACACCATGGGGCCGGAGCGGGCGGCAAAGCTGTTTATGGGCCGCTACCCCCAGGCAGACTTCTTCCGGATAACCCTGTACGGCTCCTTAAGCAAAACCGGCGTTGGCCACGGCACTGACCGGGTGCTGCGGGACACGCTGGGGACGAACCGCACCGAAATCATCTTCAGCGAGGACTTCTGGCCCGGGATGCATCCCAATACCATGGACTTTACCGCCCTTGCCGGGGGCATGGAGCTGGGCTCAGCGCGCATCGAGTCCGTGGGCGGCGGGGACATCCGGCTTCCCGGCCAGACCGAAGCGGAGGCCGAGGAGGTCTATATCGAGCATTCCTTCGCGGAAATCGCGGATTTCTGCAAGTGGCGCTATATCCACACCCTCAGCGACTATGTGGAGCTGAACGAGGGCCCGGAGATCTGGGACTTCCTCATGGAGGTCTGGCAGACCATGAAGCGCGCCATTGACGAGGGTCTGCAGGCGGAGGGAACCCTCCCCGGCGGACTGAATGTCCAGCGCAAGGCCAAATATCTTTACGAGCAGAAGCTGACCGTGGATGAGCCCGCCCTGCGGGAGTTCCAGCAGATTGCCGCCTTCGCCTACGCCGTGGCGGAGCAGAACGCGGACAACGGCACCGTGGTCACCGCTCCCACCTGCGGGGCCTGCGGCGTGGTGCCCGCTGTACTCAAGTATGCCCAGATTACCAAGGGTTTTTCCGATGAGCAGATCATCCGGGGGCTCGCCACCGCCGGAATCATCGGCAGCCTGACCCGTACCAATGCCTCCATCTCCGGGGCGGAGTGCGGCTGTCAGGCGGAAATCGGCACCGCCTGCTCCATGGCCGCCGCGGCCCTGGCGGAGCTGTACGGCCAGAACCTGGATCAGGTGGAGTACGCGGCGGAGGTTGCCATGGAGCACCACCTGGGGCTCACCTGCGACCCCATCTGCGGTCTGGTGCAGATCCCCTGCATCGAGCGCAACGCCATCGCCGCCATGCGAGCCATGAACGCCTGCAACTTAAGCTACTTCCTCACAGGCTCCAGGAACATCAGCTACGACATGGTCTGCCGGGCCATGAAGGAAACCGGCGTGAACTTGGACCACCGCTTCCGGGAAACCAGCGAAGGTGGTCTAGCCAAGCTCTACAACCGCAAGCGTAAATAATCCCATCCCCGGCTTTCGCACAGCGTACATGTAAATTGTTGTTTACACTACACGTTCCAAGTTTCCTGTCATTGCGAACCAGGCCGCAGCCTGGTGTGGCAATCCCCCGGTAAAATGGAGAAATGGAACGAAAACGGCCCTCAACCCTTGGGGGATTGCCACGCCAGTGTGCGCACTGGCTCGCAATGACAGCATATTCTGTTACGCTAAACAACAATTTATCTCTCCACTTTTCCCTCCGGCCGCGATAAACTTTCGTAAAAATAGGATTGATCCGAAAATGAAACTCCATTACAAAGGAAAATATGACCTAAATCCGGAGTCCCTGCCCCACGGGGAGCACATGCCCGGGGCGGTACCTTTCAAGGAGGCCAAGGATTCCAGACAGCTATCCATCATTGCCAATGCCGCCAGCGTGTTGATTATGGTCCTTCTGGCCGTTCCCGCCTGGTTCCGGTGCAGGGAATATCTCTGGGCATCCCCGTGTCAGGTGATGTTCGGTACAGGCGCTTCCATGCTGATTCTGTTCCCTCACGAAATCCTCCACGCGGTTTGCTTTAAGGAGGACGTGTACCTGTACACAAACTGGAAGCAGGGACTGCTCTTCGTTGTGGGGCCGGAAACCATGAGCAAGAGCAGATTCATTCTCATGTCCCTGTTTCCCAATGTGGTTTTCGGGTTTATTCCCTACCTCCTTGGCATGCTGTTTCCCAACCTGATTGCCGCCGTTGTTTTGGGAATTCTGGCAACCGGCATGGGCGCCGGTGATTATTACAACGTGTTCAACGCCGCCACCCAAATGCCCAGGGGCTCCAGAACCTATCTGTATCAATTCAGCTCCTATTGGTACATGCCGCAGTAACCTTCCATCCACCCCTCAAGCTTTCATGCTCTTTGGGTATATCAACAATCCGCAAAAAAACGCAGGCTGCCGGAAAAACCGGCAGCCCTTTCTTTTTATTCCGCTGCGCCATCAATCCAATGCCGGCCCCGGCAGCTTTTCCAGGGTGTACCCCGTATCAGGTTCCGTCATCAAAGCGCTAAATTGTTGTTTACGCGTGCGCACCTGAAAAAACGCTGTCATTGCGAGCCAGTGCGCACACTGGCTCGCAATGACAGCATATTCTGTTACGCTAAACAACAATTTCCCTTTCTTCCAGAGAAAACCGCGCGACAATAAGGTGCTTACGCGCAACGCAAAGCAGGTTCAGCCCAATGAGGCCGAACCTGCGAATGATCTGCCTGATGCCGGTGGAACTTACAGGGCAGTTACGGCTGCTGCGGCTTTCTCCAGCGGAGGAAGAAATAGGCAAGCTCGATGATGCAGCAGGTGGTCCAGCCTACGGGGTAGCCGAAGCCCACCAGAAACGGGGTATTCGCGATAAAACGGGTCACGACATACAGATAGACCTGGCGGATTCCCACGAAAGACAGCAGCATGATGATCATCGGGCCCCGGGAATCGCCCCGTCCCCGGAGGGCGCCGGCCAGAACATGGTTTACACAGTTGAAAATCAGGAAAAAGCTGTTGGCCCGGATGAAAAGCACACCAAAGTCAATGACGGATTCGTCCGGGGTGAACAGACCCACTGCCGGGGCAGCAAACAGACACAGTACGGCAGCAATGAAGGCGGTCACGCCAACAGACATGGAAACCGTGACGGCGGTGCCCTTGTTGGCCCGCTGCTCTTTGCCTGCGCCGATATTCTGGCTGACAAAGGTGGTGGCAGCCATGGCCATGCTCTGCATGGGCAGCATGATGAACTGATCCAGCTTGTTATAGCAGCTCCAGCCTGCCATGCAGCTGGAACCGAAGAAATTGACGTAGGATTGGACAAACACGTTGGAGAAGGCTGTGATGACGGACTGAATCGCGGCGGGCAAGCCCACGGCGAAAATTCTGCCCAGGATGGCACGATCGATTTTCAGATCACGCCAGGTCAGCCGGTAGATGTCCGTGGAGCGGGTCAGCAGCAGCAAAATGAGAAACGCGGAAATAAACTGGGACAGAATCGTGGCCCAGGCCACACCCGCGATGCCGCTGTGAAGCCCCAGCACGAACACCAAATCCAGAAGGATATTCAGGATGCTGGTCAGAATCAGAAAATACAGCGGCCGCATGGTATCGCCCACCGCCCGGAGGATTCCGCTGCCCATGTTGTAGACCAGCAGGCCGGAAATACCGCCGATGTAAATTTGCAGATAAATCGTTGCTTCGTCGAAAACATCCTCCGGCGTAGACATGAACCGCAGCATGGGCCGGACCGCGGCGACGCCTGCCACGGTGAACAGGAGGCTCAGAACAAAGGTTGCCGCCATGGTGGTTTCGATGGCCTTGTGCAGGGCCTTCATATCCCGGGCACCGAATAGATTCGAGATGACCACCCCGGCTCCCGTGGAGAAGCCGTTAAAAAAGAACACCATCATGTTGACGATCATGGTGGTGGCGCCCACTGCTGCCAACGCCTGGGTACCCACAAAGTTCCCCACAACAATGGAGTCCACGGTGTTGTAGAGCATCTGGAATACATTCCCCAGCATCAGCGGGAGGGCGAAGAGAATTACCTGTTTGACGATGGACCCCTCCGTCATATCCCGGACGGTCGTCTTCTTCAGAGCGGCTGATGAAACTGCCATAGTCTTAATTGCCTCTTTTCTGCTTTTTTCACCTACCAATTATATGGGAGGATCGACAAAATGTCAAATCCGCAAAGAAAGATTGTGGGCAGCAGAATTACTCCGCGAAACGGTAAAAAATGGATTGTGCTTATCAGCTTAAGCCAGCAAGCCGACAAATTGTTGTTTGTAAGTGCGCGTTGCAAATTACCTGTCATTGCGAACCAG
>JBJEYY010000312.1:0-4180 GCA_051887095.1 Faecousia sp.
AGTCCGCAGACTGGTGTGGCAATCCCCCGGTTAGAGGGAAAATGTATCGAAAAGTACCCAAGGGAGCGGGAGTTGCTGAGATTTTCGGTAGTAATCGTCACCTGGTTCCTTTCAACCGGGGGATTGCCACGCCAGTGTGCGCACTGGCTCGCAATGACAGCGGTTATTCGACAAACAACAATTTTCCGGTCTGCAGCTTTTTCCAATAACCGCAGCTTTCCATTTTTTGTACCAAGCGCTCCCGGCTTTGCAACGAAAAAAGCACGCTGCTGCGTGCTTTTTTCGAATTTACAGGTTCGTATACCCCATCAGGTATTCATCCACCACCGCGGCGGTGTCCCGGCCTTCCCTCAGGGCCCAGACTACCAGGCTCTGGCCCCGGCGCATATCGCCGCAGACGAACACCTTGGGCTTGCTGGCGGCGTACTTTACATCCGCCACCGTCCCCCTGGGGGTCATGTCCACACCAAAGGCCTCCGCGACATACTTTTCGCAGCCGGTAAAGCCTGCCGCAATCAGCACCAGGTCACACTCCACCGTAAATTCCTCTCCGGTGGGCACCATAGCCCGCCGGCCATCCACCAGCCTGCTCTCCAGTCTGGAGATCCGGGCCCCGCAGACCTGCCCGGCATCATTTTTCAGGAACTCTTTCACCGTAGTCTGGTACAGCCTGGGATCCGAGCCGAACACCGCAATGGCCTCCTGCTGGCCGTAGTCGGTCTTCAGAACCCTGGGCCATTCCGGCCAGTCGTTGCCGGGAGCCCTCTGTTCGGGGGGGCAGGGCATCATTTCCAGCTGGGTCACCCCCGTGCACCCCTGCCGGATGGCGGTGCCCACACAGTCGTTGCCCGTGTCGCCGCCTCCAATAACCAGCACCCGCTTTCCCTGGGCGCTGATGGCCTTTCCATCGGCAAAGCCGGAGTCCAGCAGGCTCTTGGTCACGCTGGTCAGGTAATCCACTGCGAAATAAATCCCTTCCGCGTCCCGTCCGGGGGCGCCGATGTCCCGGGGCTGCTTTGCCCCGCAGCACAGCACCACCGCATCGTATTGCTCCGTCAGTTCCTCCGCGCCGATGTCCCGGCCCACATCCATACCGGTTACAAAGTCAATGCCCTCCTGCCGGAGGATATCCACCCGGCGGTCAATCACCCACTTTTCCAGCTTCATGTTGGGGATGCCGTACATCAGAAGGCCACCCACCCGGTCGCTTCGCTCGAACATGGTGACCTTGTGGCCCCGCTTGTTCAGAAGATCCGCCACGGACAGACCGGAGGGCCCGGTGCCCACCACCGCCACCCGTTTTCCCGTGCGGGAGGGGGGCGGGACCGCGTGAAGAACTCCGCTGGCATAGCCGTACTCCACCACAGCTCGTTCATTCTCCTTCACGGTGACGGGGAATCCCGTGGTCATGCCGCAGGTGCAGGCCGCCTCGCACAGGGCGGGACACACCCGGCTTGTAAATTCCGGATACCGGTTGGTAGCAATCAGACGTCTGACCGCCAGATCCCACTGGCCCCGGTACACCAGATCGTTCCACTCAGGAATCAGATTGTTCAGAGGACACCCGCTGGCCATTCCGCCCAGCATCATGCCGCTCTGGCAGAAGGGGACGCCGCAGTCCATGCAGCGGGCCCCCTGGGTCTGCTGTTCATCCCGGTGCAGCGGGATATGAAACTCGTTAAAGTTCTTGATTCGCTCCTCCGGCAGCAACTCCCTGCTGGTCTGCCGACTGATTTCCATAAATCCGGTAGGCTTTCCCATTGTACCCGCCTCCTTTACTGTGCGTTTCTCATGGCGTAGAACGCCTCAATCTGGGCCTGCTCGCTGTCCTGGCCCTTCTCCTCCATTTGGGCGATGAGCCGGAGCATCTTGTCGTAGTCGTGGGGAAGCACCTTCTTGAACTTCTTTAAGTACTCCCCAAAGTTGTCCAGGATTTCCCTGCCCCTGGGGGAGCCGGTCAGCTCCACATGCTCCCGGATCAGATCCCGCAGCAGGGCCACGTCATATTTGTGCTCCACGCTCTCCAGGCTCACCATATCCTTGTTGACCCGCTGGTAAAAATCCCAGTTCTCGTCCAGCACATAGGCAATACCGCCGCTCATGCCCGCCGCGAAATTTTTGCCTGTGGCTCCCAGAACCACCACCGTTCCACCGGTCATGTACTCACAGCCGTGGTCTCCGACGCCCTCCACCACGGCTACCGCGCCGGAATTGCGCACGCAGAACCGTTCTCCCGCCACGCCGTTGATGAAGGCCTTGCCCCCCGTGGCGCCGTAGAGGGCCACGTTGCCGATAACGATGTTGCGGCTGCGGTCATAGGTCACGTTCTCCGGAGGATAGACCACAATCTTGCCGCCGGAGAGGCCCTTGCCCAGATAGTCGTTGCAGTCGCCGATCAGCTCCAGGGTCAAGCCCTTGGGGATGAAGGCGCCGAAGCTCTGCCCGCCGTAGCCCCGGCAGATGACATGGAAGGTATCCTCCGGCAGGGTATTGCCGAACTTACGGGTGATCTCGCTGCCGAAAATGCTGCCGAAGGCCCGGTCGGTGTTGCACACGGTGAGGCTCACCGTGCTGGGCTTGGGCTCAAGGCTATCGAAGCTCTTCTTGAATTTCTTCATGAGCACCTTCATGTCCGGAGTTTGCTCCAGGGCAAAGTCGTAGACGGCGCCTGGATCAAAGTGGACATTGGAATTGGAAACCATGGGGTTGTGCAGCAGGGCGCTCAGGTCCATCTCGCTGGCCCGGGAACCGGGCTGTGCCGGGCGGATGCGCAGCAGATCCGTGCGGCCCACCAGCTCTTCCACAGTGCGTACTCCCAGCTTTGCCATGTATTCCCGCAGTTCCTGGGCCATGAAGCGCATGAAGTTCATGACATACTCCGGCTTGCCTTTGAAATTCTTCCGAAGCTCCGGATTCTGGGTGCAGATGCCCATGGGGCAGGTGTCCAGGTTGCAAACCCGCATCATGACGCAGCCCATGGCAACCAACGGCCCCGTACCGAAGCCGAATTCCTCCGCGCCCAGCATGGCTGCAATGGCCACATCCCGGCCGCTCATGAGCTTGCTGTCCGCCTCCAGGCGGACCCGGGACCGGAGCCCGTTCATAATCAGGCACTGGTGGGCCTCGGCGATGCCCAGTTCCCAGGGCAGACCCGCATTGTGGATGGAGTTGTGGGGCGCCGCGCCGGTTCCGCCGTCAAAGCCGGAGATCAGAATGACCTCCGCACCAGCCTTGGCCACGCCGGCGGCAATGGTGCCGACCCCTGCCTCGCTGACCAGCTTGACGCTGATGGCCGCTTCCCGGTTGGCGCATTTCAGGTCATAAATCAGCTGGGCCAGATCCTCGATGGAATAGATATCATGGTGGGGCGGCGGGGAAATCAGGCCCACACCGGTGGTGGAATTGCGGCACTTGGCAACCCAGGGATAGACCTTGGCTCCCGGGAGCTGACCGCCCTCACCGGGCTTGGCGCCCTGGGCCATCTTGATCTGAATCTCTTTGGCGGACACCAGATACTTGCTGGTCACGCCGAACCGGGCGGAGGCCACCTGTTTGATGGCGCTGTTGCGCTCGGTCCCGTAACGCTCCTCGGCCTCGCCGCCCTCGCCGGTGTTGGACTTTCCGCCCAGGCGGTTCATAGCAATGGCCATGCATTCGTGGGCCTCTTCGGACAGGGCACCGTAGCTCATGGCAGCGGTCTTGAACCGGCGGACAATGGAATCCACGGTTTCCACTTCCTCCAGGGGAACCCCCGTTTCGGGGTAGCAGAACTCCAGGAGGCTGCGCAGATGCATGTCGTCCCCCGTTTCGTTGGCCGCCGCGGCGGTGTACTGCTTGAATTTGTCGTAGTCTCCGTTCCACACCGCCTGCTGCAGCAGGTGAATGGTCTGGGGGTTATACAGATGCTGCTCCGCGGCGGCGCCGCTGCGCAGCTTGTGGGAGCCTACGCTGGGCAGCTCCATGTGGATATCCAATCCCAGCGGATCAAAGGCCTGCCGGTGGCGTTCCTCCAGGTCCTTCTGGATATCCTCAATGGTGATGCCCCCCACCCGGCTGACCGTGTTGGTGAAGTACTTGTCTATGACCTCACTGCTGATGCCAACCGCTTCAAAAATCTGGCTGCCCTGGTAGGACTGGATGGTGGAGATGCCCATTTTGGAGGCGATCTTCACGATGCCTG
>JBJEYY010000313.1:0-4161 GCA_051887095.1 Faecousia sp.
TGCCCAAGGGCGTGCTGCTGGTGGGCCCTCCGGGCACCGGCAAGACCATGCTGGCCAAGGCGGTAGCCGACGAGGCGGACGTGCCCTTCTTCTCCATCTCCGGTTCGGAGTTTGTGGAGATGTTCGTGGGCATGGGCGCTTCCAAAGTGCGCGACCTGTTCAAGCAGGCCAAGGAGAAGGCCCCCTGCATTGTGTTCATCGATGAAATCGACGCCATCGGCCAGAAGCGCAGCGCCGGTGCCATGGGCGGCAACGATGAGCGGGAGCAGACCTTAAACCAGCTGCTCACCGAGATGGATGGCTTCGAGGGCAACTCCGGCGTCATGATCCTGGCGGCCACCAACCGGCCCGACGCGCTGGACCCCGCCCTGACCCGGCCCGGCCGGTTTGACCGGCGGGTGAACGTGGATCTGCCCGACCTGAAGGGCCGGGAGGCCATTCTGAAGGTCCACGCCAAGAAGATTCGGATTGCCGACGATGTGGACTTCAACCGGGTGGCCCGGATGGCCTCCGGCGCTTCCGGTGCGGAGCTGGCCAACATCGTCAACGAGGCGGCCCTGCGGGCCGTGCGGGACGGCCGGGGCTTCGCCACCCAGGCGGACCTGGAGGAGAGCATCGAGGTGGTCATCGCGGGCTACCAGAAGAAGAACTCCATCCTCACCGACCAGGAGAAGCGCACCGTTGCCTACCACAAAATCGGCCACGCCCTGGTGGCGGCGCTGCAGACCCACTCCGCCCCGGTGCAGAAGATCACCATCATCCCCAGAACCTCCGGCGCCCTGGGTTACACCATGCAGGTGGAGGAGGGGGATCGCTACCTGATGACCAAGGAAGAAATTGAGAACCAGATTGCCACCCTGACCGGCGGTCGGGCTGCCGAGGAGGTGGTCCTGGGAACCATATCCACAGGCGCCTCCAACGACATCGAGAAGGCCACCAAGCTGGCCCGGGCCATGATCACCCGCTACGGCATGAGTGAGGAATTCGACATGGTGGCTATGGAAACGGTGAATAACCCCTACCTGGGCGGGGATACCTCACTGAACTGCTCCGTGGGCACCCAGACCCGGATCGACACGTTGGTTGTGGAGCTGGTCCGCGCTCAGCACGAGAAGGCGGTGAAGCTCCTCCGGGAGAACCGGGCGAAGCTGAATGAGCTTGCCCAGTTCCTGTATGAGAAGGAGACCATCACCGGCGAGGAGTTCATGAACATTCTGAAGGAAAGCTAAGGAGCGAAAGCTATGCACGGAAAGCCAAATCTGTGGGCTTCTCTGGCCCTGATGCTGCACCGGCTCTCCCTGGAGGTCCGGGGCGCGGAGGAGCTGCCCGGGGACGGACGGTATCTGCTGGTGAGCAACCACCGGTCGCCTGCGGACGCGGCGCTGACCCGGAGGGCTCTGAAGCTGCCGGGGCTGCGGTATCTGCGGGCGGAGGAGAATGTGGCTTCCCCGGAGGGACCCCTGGGGGCCTACCCCGAGGGCCGGGTCAATACGGCCGAGGAGCTGCTGCCCTTTTCCCCAGCGCCCTTTGAGCTTGCCCGGCGGGAGGGACTGCCCATTGCCATCATGTCGCTGCGGGGGTCCGAGGGCTGGAAGCGGTGGCTGAAGCGCCCTGTCCGGGTAAAGCTGAAGGTGCTGGGGGTGATCCCGGCGGAGGAGTACCCGGAGCTGGACGCCGAAGGACTGGCCCAGATTTCCCGGGAACGGATCACCTATGACCTCCTCCGGGAGGCGTGAGCTTCCACCCCTGGAAGAAAAATTGTTGTTTGTAAGTGTGTATCTCAAGTTTTGCGTCATTGCGAACCAGTCCTCAGACTGGTGTGGCAATCCCCCGGTAAAATGGGGAAACGGGACGAAAAGCGGCCTAAAACCTTGGGGGATTGCCACACCAGTGTGCGCACTGGTTCGCAATGACAGCTTTTTTGAGCGCACACTTACAATCACCAATTTGCCTATCCATGCCCGCGGGGGAACTGAGATTTTGAGAGAGGAAGAAACTGGTTATGAAGGAACGAATCACCACGGCGCTGATCCTGGGGGTGCTGGCTCTGGGGGTTTTGCTGCTGTCCGGGCTGCCTCTGGTGATGGGGCTGACCGCTTCGATTCTCACGGTGATGGGCGTGTTTGAGCTGCTGCGCACCGCCGGGGCGGAGGTGTCCAAGGCGGGAGTGTACATCAGCCTGGGGGCGGCGGCTCTGATTCCGCTTCTTCCCATGGGCTTCTATTCCCGGCTGATGGTCCTGGTGTACCCTGTGGCGCTGATACTGTTCGGAATTCTGATGGTGAGGCTGTGCCGGGGGAAGAAGGGAAAGGTCCCGGCGGTTCCCCTCATCGGCGTGCTGATCGCCCTCTTTGCCCGGGGGGCGGTGGAGCTGCGGAAGGCGGGGCTGTGGTATCTTCTGGCGGCCCTGGGTGTCTGCGTCATTACGGACTCCGCCGCGTTCTTTGTGGGCAGGAGCCTGGGGCGGCACAAGCTGGCCCCCCGAATCAGCCCCGCCAAAACCGTGGAGGGAGCTGTAGGCGGTGTGGTCTGCGCCGTGGCGCTGGCAGTGCTGGGCGCCTGGATTTTCTTCCGGGGAAGGATCGATTATCCCAGATTTGTGATCTGGGCGCTGGCAGCCAGCGTCCTGGCCCAGTTCGGGGATCTTTCCTTCTCCACCGTGAAGCGGCTGGCCGGGGTGAAGGATTTCGGCACCCTGCTGCCCGGACACGGCGGGATTCTGGACCGGGTCGACAGCTGCCTGTTCGTGCTGCCCTTTACCGCAGTGTATGTGTGGGCCTGCGGAGGCTTCCTGGGCTGAGTTTGGTGTTTTGCAATATATACACTGTCATTGCGAGCCAGTGCTCACACTGGCGTGGCAATCCCCCGGTTGAAAGGAACCAGGTAACGATTACAACCAAAAAACGTAGACAGACCCACTTCTTGGGATCTTTTCGATACATTTTCCCTCTAACAGGGGGATTGCCACGCCAGGAAAGCGAACTGGCTCGCAATAACAGCGTTTTTTGAGTGCGCACTTTCAAACAACAATTTACCGCATTGCTGATTGCGGCGGTAAATCCTTTATGCATGAAAATCCCCGGCGAACGTTTGGCGTTCGCCGGGGGGTTCGTATGCGGTGTTTACTTGCGCAGGAACAGGACGCCCAGGCAGTTGGGGCCGCAGTGGCTGGAAATGGTGCAGCCGGCGCTGGTAACCAGGACCTCCTGGAAGGGCTGCAGCTCCTTCACCAATGCCACGGCCTTGTCCTCGATGTCCTGGGGGAGGCCTGAGTGGGTGACGAAGATCCGGCGGCAGTCGATGTCCGTCCGGCCCTCCAGGCGGCCCCGGATGTAGGCCAGGATGGTCTTCTCCATGGTGCCCCGGTACTTGCGGCCCACCTGCATCTTACCGTCAATCACTTCGATCTCCGGCCGCAGCTTCATCAGGTTGGCCCCGAAGGCCGCCACGCCGGAGCAGCGGCCGCCCATGCGCAGGTATTCCAGGGTCTGGAGCACGAAGCTCACGTCCAGCTTCTCCCGGGCCTCCTCAAGAGCCTTTACAATCTCCTCAGGGGATTTGCCCTCATCGGCAAGTTCCCGGGCCAGGAGCACCAGGTGGCCGCTGCCGGAGGACAGATTCCGGCTGTCCACCACATAGACATTTCCCACCATCTGGGCCGCCAGACAGGCGTTCTGGTGGCTGGCGGAAAGCTCCGAGGACAGGTTGATGTGGATTACCGGGTCCCCCTGGGCCGTCAGGGAGCGGAACAGCTCCTCGTATTCGCCCACGGAGATGGCGGAGGTTTTGGGAAGGGAGCCCGTGGCCGCGGCGTAGTCGTAGATATCCTGGGGCTTGATGTTCACCCCGTCCCGGCGGAAGTCGTCCCCCAGGCTGACCCCCATAGGCACCGGCTGGGCCCGGAAGGTTTCGTAAAGGGACGCGGTCAGGTCGCAGGTGGAGTCGCAGGTGATGCGGATGTTTGACATATAGATGATCCTCCTAAAGTAAGCCGGACGCCCGGCGGGGTATGGGGTGGGAGTTGACGGTGGACAGTTGTGGAGTCCCTGCGGGACGATGAAAAGCAGACAACAAATTGGTGTTTGTAGAGGTACACCCCAGATTACCTGTCATTGCGAACCAGCGCGCACGCTGGTGTGGCAATCCCCCGGTTAGAGGAGA
>JBJEYY010000314.1:0-4122 GCA_051887095.1 Faecousia sp.
GAAAGGGGGCTGACATCATGTCTGAGCAGCCGAAAAAGACACCGTGTGGTATTGGTGTGTTGGCCCATGTGGACGCGGGGAAGACTACGCTTTCCGAAGCGATGCTCTATGAGAGCGGGGCCAGGAGGAGCCTGGGACGGGTGGATCATGGGGATTCCTTTCTGGACACGGAGCCGCTGGAACGGGAGCGGGGGATCACCATTTTCTCCAAGCAGGCCATTCTGGAAACGGAGCACCGGCGTCTGACCCTGGTGGATACTCCGGGCCACGCGGACTTTTCCGCTGAAATGGAGCGGACTTTGGGAATTCTGGATTTGGCAGTGCTGGTCATCAGCGGCACCGATTCCGTCCAGGCCCACACCCTGACGCTGTGGCATCTTCTGGAGCGCTACCGGGTGCCGGTGATCCTGTTCGTCAACAAAATGGACCTGCCCGGAACGGACCGGGCCGCGCTGATGGAGGAGCTGCGCGGCAGGCTCAGTCCGGCCTGCGTGGATTTTAACGCGGCACCGGAGGAAATCGCGGAGAATGCCGCCATGTGTGACGAGGCGCTGCTGGAAACCTATCTCGCCTCGGGCACCGTGACCGAGGGAAATCTGCGGGGCCTTCTGGAGCATCGGAAGCTGTTTCCCTGCCTGTTTGGCTCTGCCCTGAGGCTCCAAGGGGTGAAGGAACTGCTTACGCTGCTGGACAGACTGGCACCCCAGCCGGTTTGGGGAGCGGAATTTGCCGCCCGGGTGTTCAAAATCTCCCGGGACCCGGCGGGAAACCGGCTCACCTGGCTGAAGGTCACGGGGGGCACCCTCCGGGTGCGGCAGATGCTTTCCTACCGGAACCGGAAGGGAGAGCCCCGGGAGGAGAAGGTGAATCAGCTGAGAGTCTACTCCGGGGATAAGTTCACCGCGCCGGAGGCGCTTTCCCCCGGGGAGGTTGCCGCGGTGACGGGGCTTACGGAAACCTGGGCCGGACAAGCCCTGGGAGTGGAGAGAGCCGGAGAAAGCCCCCTGCTGGAGCCGGTGATGACCTACCGGGTCCGGCTTCCCGGAGGTGTGGACCCGGTGGCTGCTTTTGGGAAGCTGCGGCTTCTGGAGGAAGAGGACCCCCAGCTGCATCTTCTGATGCAGGGGAGCGTCATTCAGGTACAGATTATGGGCCGGGTGCAGATGGAGGTGCTGCGAAGCCTTGTGAAGGAGCGGTTCGGCCTGGACATACAGTTGGAGGACCGGCGGATTTTCTACAAGGAAACCATTGAAAACACGGTGGAGGGTGTGGGCCACTATGAGCCGCTGCGCCACTACGCCGAGGTGCATCTGCTGCTGGAACCCGGGGAGCCGGGCAGCGGCCTCCGGTTCGGCACGGTGTGCTCCCTGGATATTTTGGACGGGAACTATCAGAACCTGATCCTGACCCACCTGGCGGAGAAAACCCATCGGGGCGTCCTCACCGGCGCGCCCATTACGGATATGCGCATCACGCTGCTGGTGGGCAAGGCCCACTTAAAGCACACCGAGGGCGGGGACTTCCGCCAGGCCACCTACCGGGCGGTGCGCCAGGGACTGATGCAGGCAAAATGTAAGCTCTTAGAGCCCTGGTACGATTTTTCCGTCCGCTGCCCCACGGCCCAGATCGGCCGGGTGATTACGGACATCCGGACCATGGCGGGGGTATTCGAGGCTCCCGAGCCGGTGGGCGGGGATTCGGTGCTGAAAGGGAAGGTGCCCGCGTCGGAGGTTCGGGACTATGCCGATACCCTGGCGGCCTTCACCCAGGGCCGGGGCCAGCTGCAGCTGACGCTGCGGGGCTACGAGCCCTGCCACAATCCGGAAGAAGTGATTGCCGAAGCCGGATACGACCCGGAGGCGGATCTCCCCAACACCCCGGATTCTGTTTTCTGCGCCCACGGGGCGGGCTTCCCCGTGAAATGGAATCAGGTTCCCGAGTATATGCACCTGGAAAGCGGCCTGAAGGAGCGCCGGGAGCCGGAGCTCATCACCCGCAACCTGTCCCCCGCCGACGACCGGGAGCTGGAGAAGATCATGGAGCGGGAGTTCGGCCCCATCCGGCGGCCCCAGTACGGCGCGTCCTCCCGGAACATCCCTGCCACGGCGGAGGTCACCATCCGGCCCCCAAGGGAGCGTTATATCATTGTGGACGGGTACAACGTGATTTTTGCCTGGGAGGAGCTGGCGGAAACCGCGAAATCCGACCTGGACGCCGCCCGGAGGAGGCTATGCGACCATCTGGCCAATTACGCCTCCCTGCGGGGCTGCCGGATGGTGGTGGTGTTCGACGGCTACGCCCGGCCGGGAAACCCCGGGGAGAAGGGGTGGCTCCACGGCCTGCAAATTGTCTACACCCGGGAGGGGGAGACCGCCGACCGCTACATCGAGGAACTGGCGGCCCAGATCGGCACCAGCTACGCCGTGTATGTGGCCTCCTCGGACAGCCTGGTGCAGCTGAGCTCCTTCCGCTCCGGCGTCCTGCGCATCTCCGCACGGGAGTTAAAAGAGGAAGTGGAAGCCGCGGAGGCGGAAATGCGGAAGAATTTGGGAAAAAGCTGACAAAGCTCTTCCCTTTTCGGAGGATTTCCTGTAAAATAGCAGTATCATCGTTGCCCGGCAGGAGGACAAATTGTTGTTTGTAGCGCAAAAAAAAAGAAGCTGTCATTGCGAACCAGGCCGCAGCCTGGTGTGGCAATCCCCCGGTTAGAGGGGAAACGGAACGAAAACGGCTCTAAAACCTTGGAGGATTGCCACGCCAGTGTGCGCACTGGCTCGCAATGACAGCGTTTATTCTACAAATACCAATTTACCGGGCAGAACATTACATAGGAGGGACTTCCATGAGCGACTATCCGAAGGTTGAAACCGATCCCAGGCTGGAGCAGAAGATGAAGAAGGCCATTCACCGGGACCGGTGGACGGACCATTTCTTCCGCCGGGTGCTCCACGTGCTTGAGCGCTTCATCGCGGTGCTGACCATTCTGGGGCTGATCGCCTGTCTGGCCGCGGAAATTTACGAGGTGGTGGTGAACCCGGAGTATCTGACGGATGCGGGGCATATGCTGCACAATCTGCTGACCATCGTGGTGGGGCTGGAGTTTGTGCGGATGCTCATCGACACCACCCCCGCCAACATCCTGGAGGTGCTCACCGTGGCCATTACCCGCCATGTGATCCTCAGCCACGACAACCCCTGGAGCAATCTGGCCTGTATCGCCTGCATCGCGGGCCTGTTCGCCATCCGCCGCTTCCTGGTGCCCAAGGCAGAGCTGAAGGAAGAAATGGTGGAGATTGAGTAGGGCGGGTGCACAATAATTCCTCATGGAGACAGAACGACAAATTGTTGTTTGAAAGGGTGCACTGCAAATTACCTGTCATTGCGAACCAGTCCGCAGACTGGTGTGGCAATCCCCCGGTTGAATGGGACCAGGTAACGATTACCACCAAAAATTGTAGACAGGCTCACTTTCCTGGGTGCTTTTCGATACATTTCCTCTCTAACCGGGGGATTGCCACGCCAGTGTGCGCACTGGCTCGCAATGACAGGAAACTTGTGGCGCACTCAGCCAAACACCAATTTATCGCTATCTTTGACACAAAATTACCCCTGGGCTTTTGGTGCCCAGGGGTGTTTTTTTAGAATTCGCACTTTTTGGAGATGTAAGCCTTCAGCTCAGAAATGGGGATGCGGACCTGCTCCATGGTGTCCCGGTCACGGACGGTGACGCAGTTGTCTGCGGGGGAGTTCTCGTCGCCTACGGTCTGGAAGTCCACGGTGATGCAAAGGGGCGTGCCGATCTCGTCCTCCCGGCGGTAGCGCTTGCCGATGGAACCGGCGTCATCGAAGTCCACCATGAAGTCCTTCTTCAGCTCCCGGTAGATTTCCTCAGCCTTGGGGCTCAGCTTCTTGCTCAGCGGCAGCACAGCGGCCTTGAAGGGCGCGAGAGCGGGGTGCAGGTGCAGCACGGTGCGGATATCGGGGTTACCCTTCTTGTCCTGGCCCACAACCTCCTCGTCGTAGGCTTCGCAGAGGAACGCCAGGGCCACCCGGTCGCAGCCCAGGGAGGGCTCGATGACGTAGGGGATATAGTGCTCGTTCTTCTCCTGGTCGTAGTATTCA
>JBJEYY010000315.1:0-4119 GCA_051887095.1 Faecousia sp.
TGAGTCCCCTTTCCGGCGCCGGGCGCGCCCAGTAGAATGAGATTCATCCTGCCATTACCTCCTGAATCAGTCCAGGAAGCCCTTGTAGTGCCGCATGAGCATCTGCGCCTCCAGCGCCTTCACGGTCTCCAGGGCAACGCCCACGACGATGATGACGGAGGTGCCGCCGATGGCCAGGCTCTGCACGCCGGGCATCAGGTTGCCGGCGATGATGGGAAGCAGTGCCACGATGCCCAGGTACAGAGCACCGAACACCAGGATCTTGTTAATGACCTTCTGAATAAACTCGGCGGTGGGCTTGCCGGGACGGAAGCCGGGAATGAAGCCGCCGTTGGACTTCAGGTTGTTGGAGATTTCCACAGTGTCGTACTGGATGGTGGAATAGAACCAGCTGAAGAAGAAGATCATCAGGAAGTAAATCACCGCGTAGAACCAGCTGTGGGCACTCCACACATGGTCATACCACCAGTTGCCCTCACCCACGCCCACAAAGGTGCAGATGGTAGCGGGCAGGGAGCAGATGGACTGGGCGAAGATGACGGGCATCACGCCGGCCATGCTGACCTTGATGGGCAGGTTGGTGTTCTGGCCGCCGTAGACCTTCCGGCCCACCACACGCTTGGCGTACTGGATGGGAATCCGGCGCTCGGCGTCGTTGATGAACACGATGAACAGCACCAGAGCGGCGATGCCCACCACCACGATGAGAATCTGCCACCAGATCATCCGGAACAGATTGTTGATCATGGCGGGGATGCCGGAGATAATGTTGGCGAACAGGATCATGGAGATACCGTTTCCGATGCCGAACTCGGTGATCTGCTCACCCAGCCACATGACCACGGCGGAGCCGGCGGTGAAGGCCAGAACGATCACCAGGCCGGGCAGGAAGCCGCTTTCCTTGATGATGGGCATACCATAGCTGACGCCATAGTTGCTGAGCATCATGTAGTAGGCCCAGCCCATCAGCAGACCCAGACCCACGGTGGTGTAGCGGGTGATCCGGGCGATCTTCTTCTTACCTTCCTCGCCGCCCTCCTTGGCCATCCGCTCCAGAGCGGGGATGGCGATGGTCAGCAGCTGGATGATAATGGAAGCGTTGATGTAGGGCTGAATGCCCAGGGCGAACACCGTTGCCTGGGAGAAGGCGCTGCCGGACATGGCATTGTACAGGCCCAGGATGGTGTTGGAAAGTTGGCTATTGAAGTAATCGACCAGGGTCTGCGTTTCGATGTAGGGAACGGGAATCACGTTGCCCACACGATAGATCAGCAGGATGAACAGGGTGAAGATCAGCTTCTTGCGAAGCTCGGGGATCTTCCAGGCATTCCGCAGAGTCTGAAGCACTTAGACCACCTCGGCCTTTCCGCCTGCCTGCTCAATCTTTTCCTTGGCAGACTCAGAGAAAGCCGCAGCCTTAACGGTAAGCTTCTTGGTCAGGGTGCCGTTGGCCAGCACCTTCAGACCGTTGGGGCAGCCGGAAATCACACCGGCCTCCACCAGAGCGGCGGCATCCACCACGGCGCCGTCCTCAAAGCGGTTGAGGCTGGCCAGATTCACAGCGGTGAGGGGAGTGGCGAAGATGTTGTTGAAGCCGCGCTTGGGGATCCGGCGGGCCAGAGGCATCTGGCCGCCTTCGAAGCCGACGCGGATCTTGCCGCCGGAGCGGGCCTTCTGGCCCTTGTGGCCACGACCGCCGGTCTTGCCGTTGCCGGAACCGGTGCCGCGGCCCTTGCGCTTGCCCACCTGGGTGGAGCCTGCGACAGGAGAGAGTTCATGGAGCTTCATAGTATCTCCTCCTTATTCAACTTCGGTAACCTGCAGCAGGTAGCCGATCTTGGCGATCTTGCCGCGGGTCTGGGTGTTGTCCGGCTGGATGCTGGTCTGGCCGATCTTTCTCAGACCCAGGCTGTTCGCGGTGGCGATGTGCTTCTCCAGACGGCCGTTCAGGCTCTTAACAAGCGTAATTTTCAGGTTTGCCATGTTAATTGCCCTCCTTGTTAAACGATTTCTTCCACGCTCTTGCCGCGGATGGCAGCAACCTGCTCGGGGGAGCGCAGAGAGGTCAGGCCAGCCATGGTGGCCTTCACCACATTCTGAGGATTGTTGGAGCGCAGGCACTTGGCGCAGATGTTGCGGATGCCCACGGCCTCCATCACGGCACGGACAGCACCGCCGGCGATCACGCCGGTGCCTTCGGGAGCGGGCTTCAGCAGAACGGTGCCGGCGCCGAAGATGCCGATGACATCATGGGGAATGGTGTCCCCGGCCAGGGAAACCTTGACCATGTTCTTCTTGGCATCGGCGATGCCCTTCAGGATCGCCTCGGAAACCTCGGCGGCCTTGCCCAGGCCGTAGCCAACGGTGCCCTTGCCGTCGCCCACAACAACCAGTGCGGAGAACTTCATGACACGGCCGCCCTTGACGGTCTTGCTGACCCGGTTCAGGTAAACGACCTTCTCAATGAGCTCGGAAGCCTCACTTTTGGGAGTCTTATTATAAGCCATTTCTTTTCCTCCTCTACACTTAGAACTGCAGGCCACCCTCGCGGGCGCCCTCAGCCAGAGCAGCGACACGGCCATGGTACACATAGCCGCCCCGGTCGAACACGACCGTTTCGATGCCCTTGGCCTTGGCCCGCTCGGCCACGGCCAGGCCCACCTTCTTGGCAGCCTCGCAGTTGCCGGTGGCGCCCTCAAATTCCTTCTCCAGCGTATTGGCGGAAACCAGGGTCACGCCGTTGACGTCGTCGATGACCTGGGCATAGATGTTCGCATTGGAGCGGAACACGTTCAGACGGGGACACTCGGGAGTGCCGGAAACCTTGCCGCGAACGCGGACATGCCGCTTCAGGCGCATTGCTTTCTTATTGACTTTGCTGACCATTTCGGCACACCTCCATTACTTCTTGCCACCGGTCTTACCAACCTTGCGGCGGATGACCTCAGTGGAGTACTTGATGCCCTTGCCCTTGTAAGGCTCGGGGGGACGCTTGCTGCGGACTTCGGCGGCAAACTGGCCCACGACCTGCTTGTCGATGCCGCGGACGATGATCTTGTTGGGAGCGGGGACCTCGATGGTGATGCCGGGGATTTCGTCCACGATGACCTCGTGGGAGAAGCCCAGACGCATGACCAGCTGATTGCCCTTCTTCTCGGCACGGTAGCCCACGCCGTTGACTTCCAGCTCCTTGGAATAACCCTTCTCCACGCCCTCTACCATGTTGTGCAGCAGGGTGCGGGTCAGGCCGTGCAGGGACTTGTGCAGGTGCTCCTCATCGGGACGCTCCACGGTCAGCACATTGCCCTCGACCTTCAGGATCATGTCGGGATGGAATTTGTAGCTCAGGGTGCCCTTGGGGCCCTTGACAGTAACCGCGTTGCCTTCTGCAATGTCAACGGTCACGTTTGCCGGAATCACTACCGGCTTCTTACCGATTCTAGACATTTCCCTAATCCTCCTTACCACACGAAGGCCAGGACTTCGCCGCCGATATGCAGCTCACGGGCCTTCTTGTCGGTCATGACACCCTTGGAAGTGGACACAATGGCAACGCCCAGACCTTTCAGGACCTTGGGCAGCTCGTCAGCGCCGGCATAGATGCGCAGGCCGGGCTTGGAGACGCGCTTCAAACCGGTCAGAGCGGGCTGCTTCTTGGCCAGATACTTCAGGGTGATGTGAATGACGCCCTGATTGCCGTTGTCCACCAGAGTGTAGGACTTAATGTAGCCCTCCTCCAGCAGGATCTGGGCAATGGCCTTCTTCAGGTTGGAAGCGGGGACGTCCACGGTTTCGTGCTTGGCAGAGTTCGCGTTCCGGATACGGGTCAGCATATCTGCTACGGGATCGGTGATTTGCATGGTTAATATCCTCCTTCAAGAAGTTACGGGGTTCACCCGTTAAGATCCGGGGGTATCCAGGGAATGCGGCCTGCCAAGGCAAGCCCATCTTCCCGGGACTTCCCGTATCTTTTTCACACTCTAATTACCAGCTGGCCTTGCGGACACCGGGGATCTGGCCCTTGTAGGCAAGCTCCCGGAAGCAGATACGGCACACGCCGTAGGCGCGCAGGTAAGCATGGGGTCTGCCGCAGATCTTGCAGCGGTTGTAGCGGCGGCT
>JBJEYY010000316.1:0-4096 GCA_051887095.1 Faecousia sp.
GCGCACTGGCTCGCAATGACAGCGTATTTTCGTGCGCGCTGGTTCGCAATGACAGCGTTTTTGTTACGCTAAACAACAATTTATCGTTTGCCCGATTTGAACTACACATGGTGATTTATGGAGGTATTGGTATGTTTCAAAGGTATTTAGCCCGGGTGCTCGCGGTAATGGGCTTGGCCGGGTGTCTGATTCTCCCTGCTGCCGGGGCGGAGGTGGACTGTGACGGGGTCTACTGTTTCTCGGTGGAGGATTTTTCCGACCGGGAGGACATGGCGGGAATCTGTATCACGGATCTGCCCCAGGGGATGGCGGGAGCTCTGACGCTGGGCAGCAGGGCTCTGCGGCCGGGGGATGTGCTCACGGCGGAGCAGGTAGGGAGAATGACCTTCACCCCCATCCTCGGAGAGGAGAACAGGGAAATTCAGGTGGGGTATCTGCCCATCTATGAAAAAGGCATCGGTCCCGATACGGCCATGACCCTGGCGATCCGGGGAAAGGAGGATAAGCCGCCGGTGGCGGAGGACAGCGCCGTGGAAACCTATAAAAACCTGAGCGTCACCGGAAAGCTGAAGGTCTCCGACCCGGAGGGGCAGGCCATGACCTTCACGGTCACCCGGCAGCCCAAGCGGGGCACCGTGGAGCTGGGCACGGACGGCAGCTTCACCTACACCCCCAAGAAGAATAAGGTGGGGGTGGATTCCTTCGTATACACTGCGACGGATCCCAACGGGAAGGTATCCCGGGAGGCCACCGTCACCGTGACCATTCTGAAAGCCACTGACGGAACCCAGTACACCGACACCAAGGGTCTGAGCTGTCAATTCGCGGCGGAGTGGATGAAGAACACCGGAATTTTTGTGGGGGAGCGGCTGGACGGAAATGCCTGCTTCCAGCCGGAGAAGTCTGTCACCCGGGGGGAATTTACGGTGATGCTGGTGAAAACCCTGGAGCTTCCCAAGGAGGAGCTTGCCCTCACGGGTTATACCGATGACATCCCGCAGTGGCTGCGGCCCTATGTGGCCGCAGCGGTGCGCAGTGGCCTGACGGCGGGACTGCCGGATCAGGATACCTTCGGCGCGGACGTTCCCATTACCGGAGCCGAGGCGGCGGTGATGGCCCAGAATGCCATGGATTTGCGCGCCGAGGGGGACCAGGGGGCCTCGGAGGAGGTTCCCGCCTGGGCGGAATACGCCCTGCGGGCTGTGCAGGAGGTTGGGCTGACTCTGGACGCGGACGCACCTCTGACCCGGGCCCAGGCGGCGGAGCTTATGTATCAGGTGTCCGGGAGCGTAACGGAGTCCACCCGGTATTTCAGCTGAGAACAATGATGGCAATGCGCCCCGGGCAAAGCCCGGGGCGCATTGCAGACTGTCAAAGGGGCTGTTTCTTTACAGCCCCTTTGTTCAATTCAGGCCAAATCCTGGCCGGTAATGTACTTCTTTGCAGGAGTGTTCAGGAGAACTACGCCGATCACCAGCAGAATCAGCAGGTCGGGCAGCATGTAAGCGCCATTGTACAGTGCGGAATAGAACCAGGGAGTGGTCATGGTCATGTTGAAAAAAGTCTCGGGCATGTACTCCGCCCAGATCGTGGCACCCACTACATAGTGAATCAGGAACCGGGCAACGCAGGCGACAACGGCTGCGGGCACATACTTGCCCTTGAACAGGCCTGCAAGACCCAGCACGGTGTAGGCAAGAATGAAGTCGCCGACAATGCTCTGCCAGCCGATGGCAATGCCGCCCTCGAAGAGCATCTGAAACACGGCGTGAGCGAAGCTCACCACCATGCCGGGGCCGAAGCCCCATCGGACGCAGAACAGGATGATGGGCAGCATGGCCAGATCCACGGAGCCGCCCCAGGGCATCTTGTACAGCGGCAGGAAACTGAGGACTTCCGCCAGAGCGATGCACAGGGCACCCTCGGTCAGAAGCCGCACTTTGCGGTGAGAATTGTTCATAGAGAATACCTCCTAAAAAAGTATCGCATTGCAACCCGTCCAGGTGCAATGCGACACAGTAAGCATCCCATATGTGCATCTTTCCCTCCGACGGTATTAGCCGTATCAGGTTCACGGGTCTGGGCTGCATTACCCACTCTCAGCCGGACGCATCCGGCTCCCCGAAGACGAAATTGTTCTTGCGATCTTGCTATATTATAGCGAAAAAAGAGAATTTGTCAAGCCATATTGAGTGCCATGGGCTTGCCGCCCAGGATGTGGAAGTGCAGATGCTGCACGGTCTGGCCCGCGTCGGCGCCGCAGTTGGACACCACCCGGTAGCCGTTGGTCAGTCCTTCGGCACGGGCAATGGCGGGGATCACCTCAAAAATGTGGGAGACCACCCCTGAATTTTCGGGGGTGACAGCGTCACAGTCGGCGATGTGGGCCTTGGGGACTACCAGAATGTGGGTGGGCGCCTGGGGCGCGATGTCCCGGAAGGCCAGCACCAGGTCGTCCTCGTAGACCCTGGTGGAGGGGATTTCCCCGGCGATGATTTTACAGAACAGACAATCAGACATGTTGGTTACCTCCCATATCAAAGTCCGAATATATGAAAGCCCAAAAGGCTCACCACGGTCATAATGATTCCGGCGATCACAAGCCCCAGAGAGACGGCCACGGCGGTTGATTTGGCGCCCATATCCAGGAAGCTGGCCCCCAGGGTGCCCGTCCAGGCCCCGGTGCCGGGGATGGGGATGCCCACAAACAGCATCAGGGCCACCAGCAGGCCGTATCTGCCGTATCGGCCGGAAGAGAGCTTCCGTCCGGCCTTCTCTCCCTTATCGTGGAAGAACCGGCAGATGCCTCCGATGAACCGCTTGTCCAGGCCCCAGAGCAGGAATTTCCGGGCGAAGAAGTAAATCACCGGCACCGGAATCATGTTCCCAACCACGCACACGGCGATGGCAGGCAGGGTGGGCAGATCCATATGGATGGCGATGGGAATGGCCCCCCGCAGCTCAATCAGGGGCACCATGGAAACGAAAAAAACGGCAACGTATTTAATCAGCATTTCATCCACCTAAAATAAACTTTTTTGTATTATAGCATAGATCCCGTCGGGAAGCAATCATTTTTATCGGGGAGGGGAAGGTAAATTGTTGTTTGAAAGGGTGTGCTCAAAAAATGCTGTCATTGCGAGCCAGTGCGCACACTGGCGTGGCAATCCCCCGTTCTTCCGAGAAGTCCGAAAAACGGGGATAACGTCTATGTTAGCATCCTGAAAAGTTGGGGGATTGCCACACCAGTCTGCGGACTGGTTCGCAATGACAACCTCTTTTTTAGTGCTCTAAACAACAATTTATGCGGATTTCCGGTTTCAGCGGAGGGATTCCAGCAGGTCGATCACATCCGTCAGGCTGTCGGCCAGGGCGAAGAGGAGGGACTTGGTATCCCCGTCCGGCTGGTCCTGGTCGGGGACCATCACGTCCATACAGCCCGCCCGGTGGGCGGCGAGAATCCCTACGGGGGAGTCCTCCAGGGCAAGGCAGTTTTCGGGAGGCACATTCAGCGCGGCGGCCCCTGCCAGGTAGATATCCGGCGCGGGCTTGCCCTTAGGCACATCCTGGGCGGTGCGAATGGCGGCGAAGCTGCGCTCCAGGCCCAGAGGGGTCAGGTGCCGCAGTACCCGGTCAATGGGAGTGGCGGTGGCGATGGCGGCGGGGATGCCCCGATCCCGAAGGTAGGAAAGCAGTTCCCGGATGCCGGGCTTGGGCTCCACACCGTTTTCGGCGATGAAGGCGTCCATGAGCTCACAGCGCTTCAATCGGACTTGCTCGTAATTAAGCTCCGGGCCGAACCAGCTTTTCAGCTGGGCTTCTCCCGCGGCCCGGTTCAGGCTCCGCATGCCCAGGGCATGCTCCCGGGTCATGGGATAGCCGCAGGCAATGCCCGCCTCCTGCCAGAAGCGGGTGTAGAGCTTCTCGGTGTCCAGAATCACACCGTCCATATCAAACAGAACGCCTCGGACAGACCTTGTCCGCTGGGGCTGGTAGATGGAATAGGCCATGGAATGCCTCCTGACAAAATTTGGATGGGAAGATAAATTGGTGTTTGAAAGGGTGCGTTGCAAATTACCTGTCATTGCGAACCAGT
>JBJEYY010000317.1:0-4072 GCA_051887095.1 Faecousia sp.
GACCGCTAAACAACATTTTACCGAGCAGCTGAGTAAAGCCGATAAGCACATTAAGTTTTTCCTAAGAATGGAAAACCCCCTCCCGGGCGGGAGGGGGTGATGATTTGGAATGAATCTTAGTACATTCCGCCGCCCTGGGCTGAGGAGGCCGCGGCGGCGGCATCGGCAGCGGGATCGGGCTTGTCCACCACCAGGGACTCGGTGGTCAGGACACAGGCGGCGATGGAGGCGGCGTTCTCCAGGCTGGAGCGGGTCACCTTGGTGGGGTCCACGATGCCGGCGGGAATCATGTCCACATAGGCCTCGCTGTAGGCGTCGTAGCCGAAGCCCACCTTGCCGCTGGTGCGGATCTTCTCGTAGACCACGCTTCCGTCCACACCGGCGTTCTCGGCGATCTGGCGGATGGGGGCCTGCAGCGCGGCGGCGATGATCCGGGCGCCGGTCTTCTCGTCGCCGTGGAGGGTGGCAATCAGCTCTTCCACAGCGGGGATGGCGTTGACCTGAGCGGTGCCGCCGCCGGCCACGATGCCTTCCTCAACGGCAGCACGGGTGGCGTTCAGGGCGTCCTCCACTCTCAGCTTCTTCTCCTTCATGGCGACCTCGGTCTGGGCGCCAACCTTGATGACGGCCACGCCGCCGGAGAGCTTGGCCAGACGCTCCTGGAGCTTCTCGCGGTCGTAGTCGGAGGTGGTGGTGGCAATGGCGGAGCGGATCATGTGGGCCCGGGCCTTGATATCCTCGGGGCTGCCATCGCCGTCAACGATGGTGGTGGTGTCCTTGGTGACAACAACCTGACGGCAGTGGCCCAGGTCGGTCATCTGGGTATCGGTCAGCTCCATGTTCAGCTCGCTGGAGATCACAGTGCCTCCGGTGAGAGTGGCGATATCCTGCAGCATCTCCTTGCGGCGGTCGCCGAAGCCGGGAGCCTTGACGCAGACCACGTTGAACCGGCCCTGCAGACGGTTGAGAAGCAGGGTAGCCAGGGCGTCGCCCTCCACATCCTCGGCGATGATGACCAGCTTCCGGCCGGACTTCACGATGGGCTCCAGGATGGGCAGGATGTCCTGAATGGAGGAGATCTTCTTATCGGTAATCAGCAGGTAGGCGTCGTCCAGGACGGCTTCCATCTTGTCGGTGTTGGTGACCATATAGGGGGAGATATAGCCCCGGTCGAACTGCATGCCTTCCACCACGTCCAGGCCGGTCTCAGCGGTCTTGGACTCCTCGATGGTGATGACGCCCTCGGTGCCAACCTTTTCCATGGCCTCGGCGATCAGCTTGCCGATGGCCTCGTCGCCGGAGGACACGGTGCCGACTCTGGCGATGTCATCGGAGCCGTTCACGGGAACGGAATTCTTCTTAATGGCAGCCACGGCGGCCTCTACAGCCTTCTCAATGCCCTTGCGCATGACCATGGGGTTGGCGCCGGCGGACAGGTTCTTCAGGCCCTCGCGGGTGATGGCCTGGGCCAGCAGGGTAGCGGTGGTGGTGCCATCGCCGGCCACATCATTGGTCTTGGTGGCGACCTCGCGGATCAGCTGGGCGCCCATGTTCTCGAAGGCGTCCTCCAACTCCACTTCCTTGGCGATGGTCACGCCGTCATTGGTGATCAGGGGCGCGCCGTACTTCTTGCCCAGAACCACATTGCGGCCCTTGGGTCCCAGGGTAACCTTGACGGTATCGGCCAGCTGGTCGATGCCGGACTGCAGCTTCTTGCGGGCTTCCTCGCCGTAAACAATCATCTTTGCCATGGTAATTTTCCTCCTTAGTCGGTAACGACAGCCAGGATGTCATCCTGCTTGACGAACTTGTACTCAACCTTGTCGATGGTCACATCGGTGCCGACGAACTTGCCGACAACCACCTTCTGTCCGCACTCCACGGTCATGGTCACGTCCTTGGTGCCGGGGCCCACGGAAACGACCTCGTAGATCGCGGGCTTTTCCTTGTTGGTGGTGGCGAGGATAATGCCGGAAGCGGTCATTTCCTTCTCTTCGTTGGCTTTGAGCAGCACATTGTCTGCCATAGGCTTGAGTTTCATGATTTACCCTCCATACAAATTGTATTTAGATCGCGGACACCGAAGAGGCGTCTGCATACATCTACGGTGTTTAGCACTCTTACTTCCTGAGTGCTAATACACTATACCCCAATCCATGGAAAAAAGCAAGGGGCAAAAATGGAAAATCCGTAAATAATTTATGAACCGGACGGCTCCAGAACTACGCTGACAGGGTTTTGGATTTCCATGGTGCTTTCCGTGACCCGGCAGTCCATGGCGAGAACCTGCACGCCCCCCGCCGCGGCCCGGCGCAGGGCCTCCCCGAACCCGGGGTCGGTGGTGTCATTGGGGTGGAGGTACCGGACAGGGGACATCTGGATGACGAAGAGCACATAGGCTCCGTACCCCTCCTGAGCCGCCCGCAGCAGGCCCCGGAGGTGCTTGGCCCCCCGCTCCGTGGGGGCGTCGGGGAAGGCGCACACGCCCTCATGCTCCAGGGTGACCCCCTTGACCTCCAGAAAGCACTGCCTGCCGTCCTTGGTAAAGGACAGGTCAAAACGGGAATCCCCGTGGACGGTCTCCCGGCGGAGGTTCTCAATTTCTCCCAGCCCTCCGGAGCAAAGCCATTCTTCGGCGGCGATGTTGGGGGCCTGGGAGTCCATGTTGATGAGAAGGGAACCCTTTTGCACGGTAATCAGGTCGTATTTTGTTTTCCGGGCGGGGTTGTCGGAGCGCTGGCACCAAACCTTTGCCCCGGCAGGCAGCAGCTCCCGGCAGCGGCCTGTGTTCTTCACATGGACGGTTTCCCTCCGGCCGTCAATTTCCACATGGGCAATAAACCGGTTGGGCCGGTCCAGAAAGATTCCGGGAACCATATTGGCATAAAACATAGCATGTGCCCCTTTCTGATTTACACAGGCTGAGCGATAAATTGGTGTTTGAAAGGGTATGCTGCAAATTACCTGTCATTGCGAATCAGTCCGCTTTCCTGGTGTGGCAATCCCCCGGTTAGAATGAGAATGTATCGAAAAGTGTCCCCAAAAGCGTGGATTGCCGCGGTTTTTGGTGGTAATCGTTACCTGGTCCCTTTCAACCGGGGGATTGCCACGCCAGTGTGCGCACTGGCTCGCAATGACAGGAAACTTTGAGGCGAAGCGACAAACAACAATTTGTCGTCCTGGTAAAGGTATGTGAAACAAAAAAATAGCATCCCGGTCGGGATGCTATTTTCATTTGGTGGAGACAACAGGACTCGAACCTGTGACCTCATGCGTGTGAAGCATGCGCTCTAACCAGCTGAGCTATGCCTCCATACCGGAACAGGTAGAATTATATCATAGATTTCGGAAATGTCAACACCTATTTTCGCGGAGAAAGGAAAGACGCAGCCGGTTATCCAAAATCGTGGCGGTATCCTGCATTGCTTCCGATTTCCTCAAGGGCACAGATCATTTCCTCAATTTTCAAAAAACACTCCTGATCCGAAAGCGTATCATCCCGGAGAATTGCCCGAATTTTCTCCAGGGTGCGGTAGCACTCCCCCTCAACAATTTGGGATACGATACTCGACATTTCCTGAGGGGTAATTAGATTTGCCATCTTATGAATCAGGATTTCGGCATACAGTTCCATAATCAAACCTCCCCTTGATGAGATAGGGAGATTATATCCCCTTAACAAGGGGGATTATAAACCCCATAATGGATTCTGTCAAGGGGGAATGGATTGTGATTCGGTTTGACAGACTGTGGGAGACCATGCAGAAAAAGGGCGTTTCCACCTACGCTCTGCGGGAAAAGTGCGGCATTGACAGAAAGACCATCCGCCGCCTGAAGGCCAATGACAACATCGAGACCAAGACCCTCAACAAGCTCTGCACCATGCTGGAGTGCGGACTGGGGGATATCGCGGAATTCATCCCCGATGATAGAAGTTGAAGAAACGGAGCCGCCCACCCGGGCTGCTCCGTTTGATATAGGGATGGAACGGTAAATTGGTGTTTGGCTGAGTGCGCCACAAGTTTCCTGTCATTGCGAGCCAGTGCTCACACTGGCGTGGCAATCCCCCGGT
>JBJEYY010000318.1:0-4062 GCA_051887095.1 Faecousia sp.
CCAGTCCGCAGACTGGTGTGGCAATCCCCCGGTTAGAGGGGAAATGTACCGAAAAATACCCGGGAAAACGGGGATTGTTACGGTTGTTGGTGGCAATTGTTCCTCTGTTCCATTCAACGGGGGATTGCCACGCCAGTGTGCGCACCGGCTCGCAATGACAGAGAAATTTGAGGCAAAACGCCAAACACCAATTTACCGCTCCGCCGCATTTCCCCTTCCAAAAAACATTCCGGCGGGCACCTGGGTGTCCGCCGGAATGGAGTGTTTTTCTTGTTACCACTGGGTATCGCTGGCATGGGCGTAGTTGAAAATGTCCGCTCCCGCGATCTTCTTATAGTATTCGCTCTGCTTGCCGTCCTCCTCATAGCGCCAGCCCACGCCGTAGGGGTTCTTGTCGCCGTAGGTCAGCCAGCAGCCGGGATTCACGCCCTCATAGCGGGCAATCTCCTCGTCGGAAACCTTGGTGTGGGCGAAGGTCAGCCGCTCCAGGGGCAGCGCATCCACCGGGGACAGATCCGTCACTCCCGTATAGCTCACATTCAGCATCCCCAGGTTGGTGCACTCTTTCAGCGGGCTCAAATCCTCGATATAGCTGCAATAGGCGATTTCCAGGAAGTAGAGGCTCTTGTTCCCGGCGAAGGGGGTCAGATCCTTGATGGGGGAGCCTGAGAGGATGATGGCCTCCAGATTGGGCATCCCCTCCACAAAGGAGATATCCGTCAGGGTCTCGTTGTGGCCGAAGTCGATGAATTTGGCATCCTCGCAGTAGCGCAGGGACTTGGAGTTGGAGTTTGTCAGGCCGTAAACCATCTTGATGACCTCCCGGTCAGTCAGACAGCTGCCGCCGTTGCCAAAGTACACCCGCCATACGATCTTGGTTCTGCCCCGATAGTCCTCCCGGAGCCGGGCCATGACCTCGTCGCTGATGTGGCAGCCGTTGAACACAAAGCGCTCACAGCTGTCCATCACGTCCAGAATCTGCCGGATCTGCTCTTCGTCAGAGTCCTTCATATATTTGTACTTGTACTCCACCTCGGTATCCGTGGTGGACAGGGTCTGACCGTAGAAGCTGAAGGTGTAATGGAAGGTAGCCCCGGGGGCCGCCTCCTGGAGTTTCTGCACATCCAGCAGGGAAAGCCGGCTCTTTCCCTCCGCGTCCATCAGCTCAACGGCCGTCAGATTGGGGAAGAAGCTCAGCTCCTGCGCCACCCGGTCAACCTCCTCCGGTGTCAGATCCGACAGGTCCAGCTCCGTAATTCCGGGGTCCGTTTCCGCCCCCCGGAAGGACACGGAGTAGTTCACCTGAATGCCGCCGTAGAGCAGGCCGATCTCCTGCAGCTGCTCCAGGGTCAGGGTGGTATTGGGCAGGGTCAGAACATTCACCTGGGGCAGGTACACCAGATTCTCCATCAGGGTATCGTAATCGTAGGTGCCCTCCTCCAGGGTCAGCGCCTCGGTGTCGGGGGGATACTTCATGCCGCCCAGATCCACGAGGTACGTAACCTCCAGCTCCGGCCAGGCGAAGCACAGCTGCTCCAGCATGGCGTAGTCCGTGCAGGCTGAAGCGTCAATCTGTTCCAGATTGGGGAAATAGGACAGCAGGGAGATGTCCTTCTCCGTCAGAGAGGTGATGGAGATGCTCTTGCTGTCGCTGGAAACCTTGCCCCCCTGGAAGGGCACGTCCCAAAGCACCTGGCAGTCGGGCAGGGTCTGGCAAACCTTGTGATAATGGTCAAAGGAAATATCCTGTCCCCGCAGATCCAGCACCTGAGCGTCGGCCCGGTACACCGCGTCGTCAATAAACACATGGGTATGCCGGTACCACCAGTACCCAACCGCGGCGCATCCGCCCAGAAGGCACAGCACCAGCAGCACCACAAGCACCTTTTTCATGGATAATAACCTCCGGTTTTCTCTGTAAAAGATCCGGATCGCATAAAATCCGGAAGAATAACACATCTAATACGACATTCTATCACATTCCGCCATAAATAGCAAGAATGTTCCCCGTTTTTCTCCCTGCAAATACCCCCAGCCGAAACCGCCCCTCCGCGCGGGCATAGCAGGAACGATAAATTGGGGTTTGGAAAATAAAGCTGTCATTGCGAGCCAGTGCGCACACTGGCGTGGCAATCCCCCGGTTGAATGGGACCAGCTAATGATTACCACCATAAACCGTAACAATCCCCGTTTTTCGGGTACTTTTCGATACATCTTCCCTCTAACCGGGGGATTGCCACACCAGCGTGCGCGCTGGTTCGCAATGACGGGTAATTTGTAACGCCCTCTTCCAAACACCAATTTATCTCTCCGCCCGCCGAAAAGCACCCCGCGCTTTTGGCGCGGGGTGCTCTGGTTCATTCCCCGAAGAAATCCTGGCCGTCCACCAGGACCTCGTCGCTTTCAAACACCATAATGTTCTCGCCCTCCAGGTCCCGGAAGGTGCAGTTTTCAATGGAGGCGCCGGATACATATTCCAGCGAGATGCCGCCCCAGCTGCATTCGTAGATGTCGCAGCCCTTCACCTGAATGTCCCCGCAGGACACGGCCCAGACGCCCAGCACGCCGCAGCCGTAGAGGCCGCAGTTCTCCACCGCCACCGTGTCGCAGTTGTCGAACCGGAGCACGCCGCCGGAGCAGTACCCCGGCTCCGGGGTATGTCCCGCGGTAAAGCCCGCCAGGCGCAGATTGGTGCAGTTGTCAAACCGCAGCACATTGGCGTACCGGGGCACGGCGGTGATGGTGTGGCCGGTGAGAACGCCGTCATTGCTTTCGATGGTCAGGTTGTCCACCCCGGAGATTACCAGCTCCGGCCCGTCGCCGACCTCCTCCCAGTAGGTATACGTCCCGTAAAAGTCCCGGTCGGCGGTGCTCAGGTCGTAGGTCTTTCCGGTGAGGACGATTCTGGTGTTGGGGGCAATGGCGGCCAGCAGCTCGTCCACCGTAGCCGCCTCCACCGTAGTCTGCTCCGGCAGAGGGCCCTGGGGCTTCACCGTGGCGTACATTTTCTTCATGGCAGCCTCGGTGATCTCCTGGCCCTGGCCGTCCACAAAGGTTCCTCCGCTCCAATTGTCCCGGCTGTACCACCGGCGGATCACATTGTCGCCGAACATGCAGTCCTCCATCACCGCGTAACCGCCGGAGGAAAGGCTGAAGGCACAGGAGCTGATCTTATTGTCCGTAAAGCGGCACTTTTTCAAGGTCAGGTCAAAACTTTCGTAGCTGTCCAGCAGCTCGTTGGTAACGGCCCCGGTGATCTCACAGCCGGAAATCACCGTGCCGCGGCATTCGCTGAGGGAGAACACCGTGTAGCCCCCCTCATTCCGGTCGCCGATATCGGAGAACTTCGTATTCTGAATCCGGACCTCGTCGCAGCGGTAGAGTCCCACGCCGGAACTGGAGCAGTCATAGATGTGGCTGTCCAGAAGCTGCACATCCGTGCAGTTGCTGCCGCTTAGCCCCACGCAGCCGCAGCCGTACAGGCCCACCCGGCGGAAGGTAATCCCCATGGAGGCCTGCAGATCCACCACCCCGGCGGAGCAGAAGCCCGGATCCTGGGTGTGCCCGGCGGTGAAGTCCTCAAAGGTTACCCGGAAACACTTTTCCAGAACCAGGATGTTGGCGTTCCGGGGGTCGGCCTCCAGGATGGTTTCCTCCATCCCCACGCCCCGGATGGTGAGGTTGTCCACCCCGGTGAGCACCAGCTGATAGCCGTCACCCACCTTCTCCCACCGATACCAGGCACTGCCGCCGGAGCGGCCGTAGTCCGCCGCGTCCGCCAGGTTATAGGTGCCCGCAGCCAGGGTCACCGTCCGGTCCGGGCCGATGGCAGCTAAGAATTCATCCATGGTGGTCACCTGGGGCTCGGTTTCCTGTACCGGCTCCGCCGTGGCAATGGTTTCCTCCGGCGCTTCCCCACACCCGGAAAGCACTCCCAGCACCAGCGCCAGAAGCACCCCAAACACGATGATCCGTTTCATCGATCTCTTCCTTTCTGCAGATAACCAACAAATTGGTGTTTGTCAAATAAACGCTGTCATTGCGAGCCAGTGCGCACACTGG
>JBJEYY010000319.1:0-4061 GCA_051887095.1 Faecousia sp.
AAACAACATTTTACCGAGCAGCTGAGTAAAGCCGATAAGCACATAACAATTTATCTTCCCAACGCATCTCAGCAAACCACGGCGTGCCTCCGGGGAAGCGCGCCGTGATTTATTATAGTATCTTCCCCTGCCATCGTCAAGGACTGGTTTCTCCTCACGCCCCCTGGGACTGAAGCAGCTGCTTTTCGTACTGCAGCATATACATCTGGTAATACCTTCCCTTCCGGTGGAGCAGCTCCTGGTGATTTCCCTCCTCCAGAATCTGCCCGTGGGACAGGAGGATGATCTTGTCCGCGTGCTGAATGGTGCTTAAGCGGTGGGCCACAATCAGCATGGTGCCGATGTTCTTCATCTTTTCCAGGCTGTCCTGAATCAGGATTTCCGTCTCCGTGTCGATGTTGGCGGTGGCCTCGTCCAGGATCATCACGCTGGGCTTGTGCAAAATCGTCCGGGCAAAGCTCAATAGCTGCCGCTGTCCGGCGGAGAAGTTGTTGCCCCGCTCCCGGACCACCTCGTCAAGGCCCCCTTCCAGCTTCCCGATGAAGGAATCCGCGTTGACGTACCGGCAGGCCTCCCACACCTGCTCGTCGCCGATGCCCTCCTCCCGCAGCAGGATGTTGCTGCGGATGTCTCCGGAGAACAGGAACACGTCCTGAAGCATCTGGCCGAAATGCCGCCGCAGGGAGGAAATCTTGATTTTCCGGATGTCGATGCCGTCAATGAGGATCTGCCCCTTCTGGATGTCGTAGTTGCGGCAGATCAGGCTGAGGATGGTGGTCTTTCCGGAGCCGGTGGACCCCACGAAGGCCACTGTCTGCCTGGGCTCCACATGGAAGGAAACCCCTTTCAGCACCCACTCCCCGGGCTTGTAGGCAAACCAAACATCCTTGAACTCGATCTCCCCCCGGATCTCGTCCAACTCCATGGCGTCGGGTTCATCCACCACCTCCGGCTCCATGTCCAGGATGGTGAAGATCTTCTCCGCGGAGGCGAAGGAATTCTGCAGGGTGTCAAACTGCTCCGCCAGGGTCTGGATGGGGTTAAAGAATTTGGAGATATACATATAGAAGGACACAATGATCTCGCTGGTAATCACCTGCCCCAGCACCGTAGTGTTCTGGATGCAGCCCTTGGCTCCGAAGTAGAACAGGCACAGGTTCGTGGACACAAACAGCATGTACACCATGGGCCGGAAGATGCCGAACACAAAAATCCGGTTCTGCTTCGCCCGCCGGAGCTTCCGGCTGCGCTGGAGAAAATCCTCCAGCTTCTGCTGCTCCCGGTTGAAAATCTGGGTGATCTTGATTCCGGAGAGGTTCTCCGACAGATAGGTGTTCACGTCGGTCCGGGCGTCCGTCACATCCCGGTGGACCTTTCGGGAGAACTTCTGGAAAATCACAGTAAACAGCACCACAAAGGGCACGAAGCACAGCACCATCATCGTCAGGGCGTAGTTCAGCATCAGCATGCCTCCCAGCACGCCCACAATCACCAGAATGTTCTTCAGCATGGTTACCAGCACATTCGTGAACATCATGGAGATGGCGTTGGTGTCGTTGCATACCCGGGTCACCAGCTTGCCCACGGGAATCTCGTTAAGTTGGTGATGGGACAGGCTTTCGATGTGGGTGAACAGATCCAGGCGCAGACGGGTCAGAATCTTCTGCCCGATGCGCTGCAGCGTCATGGACTGGAAATAGGTACAGACCACACTGACCACCAGGATGGCGGCGTACAGCCCCACCATTCGGTAAAGCTGGGGCAGCTCGAATTTTCCCTTGATGATGCCCTGAATTTTGCCCACCAGCATCGGCGCGGCCACATCATAGGCAATGGAAATCACCATCACCGCAAACACCAGTGCGAACTGCTTCCGGTAGGGCTTGGCGTAGCTCAGGAGCCTGCGGATAATCTCCCGGTCGGCCATATTCCGCTCCCCGGAGTTCTTCTGTCTCCGCCGCAGAACCCCGTAGGCCACGAGGAACGCAATCGTGAAGGCTCCAATGATGCCCGCCACAATGAGAATCGGCAGATATTCAATCATTGCGCTCCCCTCCTTCCTCCTCCAGGCGCTGCAGCTCCACCATCTTCCGGTAGGCGGAGCAGGTTTCCATCAGCTCCTCGTGGCTTCCCACCGCCACCAGACGGCCTTCGTCCAGGAAGAGAATTTTGTCCATCCCCGCGATGGTGGAAATCCGGTGGGCGATGAGAATGGTGGTCTTGCCAGCCCGGGTGGCCCGTAGGTTTCGCAGAATGGTCTCCTCCGTCTTGGTGTCCACCGCGGAAACGCTGTCGTCCAGGATCAGAATGGGGGCATCCTTCATCAGCGCCCGGGCAATGGAGATGCGCTGCTTCTGACCGCCGGAAACGGTAACGCCCCGCTCCCCCAGCACGGTTTCGTAGCCCCTGCCGAACTCGGCAATGTTGCTGTGGACATCCGCCAGCTTGGCAGCATTCATCACCGCCTCCCGGTCCTTTCCGGAGGTACCGAAGCAGATGTTGTTCTCAATGGTGTCCGAGAACAGGAAATTGTCCTGGGGCACATAGGCGCAGCCCGCCCGGACGGAGCGGATGGTAAGCTCATTCACATCCCGCCCATCGATGAACAGGGTGCCGTCGGGCACATTGTAGGTACGAAGGATCAGGTCAACCAATGTGGTCTTGCCGCAGCCGGTCTTGCCCACCAGGCCCACGTTCTCCCCCGCCCGGATGGTGAAGGAGATGTTTTCCAGTGCGTCAAATTCTCCGTCCGGGTACCGGAAGCTGAGGTTCCGGAACTCGATATCCCCGCGAATCTCCCGCAGTTCCTCCGCCCCGGGCCGGTCCTCCACATTCCGGGGCGCGTCCAGCAGCTCGCTGACCCGCTTGAGGGAGGCTTTTCCCCGGGAGGCGATGTCCACCAGCTCGGAAACCGCCATCACCGGCCAGACAATGGCGCTGAAATAACCGATGAACTCCATCAGCTGCCCGGCGTTGAAGGTTCCCCGGTACACCAGATGCCCGCCGTAGCCCAGGATCACACAGACCACGCTCTCCACAAACAGCGACACCATGATCCGCATGAGCACAGCAGTGCGGGTGTAGTCAATGTTTGCCTTCTCGTTTTCTCGATTTAAGTCCTTAAAGGCCATCAGCTCCTTGGCCTCCTTGACGAAGGCCTTCACAACCGCAATGCCGGAGAAGCTCTCCTGGGAGAAATCCGACAGCTTGGAGAAGCACTCCTGCCGGTAGTCCCACTTCCGTTCCATCCGCTGGCCCACGATGGTGGCCGCCCCCAGCAGCAGCCCCATAGGGATCAGGGAGAGGACGGTCATCATCCTATTCATCCGCCACATTTTCACAATGGCCATGGCGCTGAGCATCACCGCGTCAAAGAACATGAGGATGCCCCAGCCGAAGCTCTCCTGAATGGCGTCCAGGTCATTGGTGAACAGGCTCATCAGGTCGCCCACCTTGTTCACCTGATAGTATTCCCGGCTCAGGTCCTTGGCGTGGTCGAACATCCGGTCCCGCAGGTCGGCTTCCACCCGAACCCCCACGCCGAAAAAGCAGACCCGCCACAAAAAGCGGCCGAACACCATGCAGAGTATTATTTTCACCATGGGCATGCAGATCCTGTCCAGCAGAAAGTCCATGTCAAAGGGAACGGACGCCCCCTCCACACGGACATACCCCTGGTTCACTCCGTTGATCACCATCTGGTACAGCTCCGGGATCTCCAGCTGAAAAATATCCACCATCACCAGCGCGGCCAGTCCCAGCACCAGCAGCGGCGCGAAGCGCAGATAATAGCGGTTGATATGTTTGCCGAATATCATAATTCCTGCCCTCCTATATCTCTCCGGTCAGTATAGCACAGACGTTCTAATTTGACAATCCCGCGGCGCAAAAAAGTTGCGCCCGCAACAAACCCGCACAGACTGACAAATTGTTGTTTACGCGTGCGCACTGACAATAACGCTGTCATTGTCATGAAAAATGCTGTCATTGCGAACCAGTGCGCACACTGGTGTGGCAATCCCCCGGTTAGAGGGGAAGTGTATCGACAATTGCCCTACAGA
>JBJEYY010000320.1:0-4015 GCA_051887095.1 Faecousia sp.
GGACTGGTTCGCAATGACAGGAAATTTGAAACGAGTAGTGTAAACAACAATTTACCTTCCCTCTCTCCGTTCTTCCCCGCATAATACTTTTTTAATATCTCCCGGGAATATCACATAATTTCCCCCGGGGAATGGGTAAAATTTGTGAGGAACGGAAATTTTCAAAAAGTGGTTGTAAGTTCCGGGAAAATGATGTAAAATAATACGACCGTTACAGTGAAATACTATGCGAATCCACTCGCTTTTATGGAGGTACATTATGGAAAAACCCATTGTTCTCGTAATCATGGACGGTGTGGGCAAGGGAGACGGCGGCAGCGGCGACGCGGTAGCCGTGGCCAAGACCCCCACCCTGGACCGTCTGCTCGCCACCTGCCCCCACACCTATCTGAAAGCCCACGGCACCGCCGTCGGTCTGCCCAGCGATGACGATATGGGCAACTCCGAGGTGGGCCACAATGCTCTGGGCTGCGGCCAGATCTATTCCCAGGGTGCCAAGCTGGTGGGCGAATCCATCGAAAACGGCGCGCTTTACGCCAGCGCCACCTGGCAGGATCTGATTGCCAACGCCCAGGACAAGGCCCTGCATTTCCTGGGGCTGCTGTCCGACGGCAACGTCCACTCCAACATCCATCACCTGATCGCCCTGCTGCGTCAGGCCAAGGCCGAAGGCGTGAAGAAAGCTTACTGCCACATCCTGCTGGACGGCCGTGACGTGCCCGCCACCTCCGCTCTGGAGTACGTGGACATGCTGGAGAAGGTGCTCTCCGAGCTGAGCGCCGACGGCTGTGACTACGCCATCGCCTCCGGCGGCGGCCGTATGCAGATTACCATGGACCGGTACGAAGCCAACTGGGGCATGGTGGAGAAGGGCTGGCGCACCCATGTCCAGGGCCAGGGCCGCATGTTCGCCTCCGCCAAAGAAGCCATCGAAACCTACCGTGCCGAAACCGGCTGCATCGATCAGGACCTGCCCGCTTTCGTAATCGCCCGGGACAGCGCGCCCCTGGCAAAGATCGAAAACGGTGACAGCGTGATCCTCTTCAACTTCCGGGGCGACCGTGCCCAGGAGATTTCCCTGGCCTTCGATAAGAAGGACTTTGACAAGTTTGACCGGGGCGACTACACCGGCGTAAAGTTCGCCGGTATGCTGCAGTACGACGGGGACCTGAACATCCCCGAGCACTACCTGGTGCAGCCTCCCGTCATCAAGAACACCCTGACCGAGGTGCTCTGCGCCGCCGGGATTCATGAGTACGCCTTGTCCGAGACTCAGAAGTACGGCCATGTGACCTACTTCTGGAACGGCAACCGCTCCGGCAAGGTGGATCCCGCCCTGGAGGACTACGAGGAGGTTCCCTCCGACGTAATCCCCTTCGAGCAGGCTCCCGCCATGAAATCCAAAGAGATCACCGAGAAGATGGTGGCTGCCATGGCCTCCGGAAAATACCAGTTCCTGCGCTGCAACTACCCCAACGGCGACATGGTGGGCCATACCGGCGTCATGGAAGCGGTGGTCACCGCCATGGAGTGCGTGGACAATGGTCTTAAGCAGATTCTGGAGGCCGCGGACAAGTACGGCTATACCGTGCTCATCACCGCCGACCATGGCAACGCCGACCAGATGACCGAGACCAAGAAGGGCAAGACCTCCGTGCGCACCGCCCACTCCCTGAATCCCGTTCCCTTCATCATCTACGACCGGGATCACGACTGGAGCATCCTGGACGGCCACTACGGCCTGTCCAATGTGGCTCCCACCGTGGTGAAGATGATGGGCCTCACCGCCCCCGGCTGCTGGGAAGCGAGCATGGTCTGATTGATTTTATTTGGAGGTACTGATCTATGATCCGTCACGAAAATGAAAACGGCAGTGTCAATGTCAGCACCGGAGTCTACACCGATATCGTGGGCACTGCGGCAAGTAACTGCTTCGGCGTGAAGGGCATGGCCGCCCGCAGTGTCCGGGACGGTGTGTTCCACCTGCTGCGCAAGGAATCCGTGGGCAAGGGTGTCCATGTGACCTATCACGAGGACAACTCCATTTCCATTGATCTGCACATTGTTGTGGACAACGGCGTGAATCTCTCCGCCGTGGGCGCCTCGATTATCTCCGAGGTTCGCTACGTGGTAACCAAGTGCACCGGCACCGAGGTCCGGGCAGTGAACGTTTATATCGATTCTATGATGATCGGGTAAGATCGGAGGGTAAAGAAATTGAGGCAGACGATTAATGGAGCCGATCTTCGCAGAATGATTATCAGCGCGGCCGCCTCCATCGAGATTCACAAGCAGGCTCTCAATGAGCTGAACGTTTTCCCCGTGCCGGACGGCGATACCGGCACCAACATGTCCATGACCATCAACTCCGCCGCGGCGGACCTGCGCAAGACCGAGGACCCCGGTCTTTACGAGGCCTCCAAGGTAGCCGCCTCCGCCATGCTCCGGGGCGCCCGGGGCAACTCCGGCGTCATTTTGTCCCTGCTGTTCCGGGGGATTTCCCGGAAGCTGAAGGGCGCGGACTGCTGCGACGGCGTGCTGTGGGCCCAGGCTCTGCAGGAGGGTGTGGATGCCGCCTACAAGGCTGTGATGAAGCCCGCCGAGGGCACCATCCTCACCGTGGCCCGTTTGGCCGCCGCCAAGGCCTGGGACGCTTCCCAGGAGAACAACTTCCTGGAATTCGTCCAGGAGGCCGCCATTGCCGAGGCGAAAGTCGCCCTGGCGGATACCGTCAACCAGAACCCGGTGCTGAAGAAGGCCGGTGTGGTGGATGCCGGCGGCAAGGGCTGGGTGATGGTGCTGGAGGCCATGCTCTCCGCCCTGAGGGGCGAGGACGTGGTGGCACCCGAGGGAGAACCCGTCCAGGTGAAGGAGAGCGCCGATTTCTCCGACTTCAACACCGAGGACATCACCTTCTCCTACTGCACCGAGTTCATCATCTCCCGGGAAAATGACCGGGACCCCGAGGAGCTTCGCGCCTTCCTGAACGGTCTGGGCGACAGCCTGGTGCTGGTGGACGACGATGAAATCATCAAGGTTCACGTCCATACCAACGATCCCGGCGCCGCGCTGCATGAGGCGGTGAACTACGGCTCCTTCGTCACCGTAAAGATTGAGAATATGCGCCTGCAGCACACCGAGAAGGTAATGACCGAGCAGGAGATTGCCCCCAAGATCGCCGAGCCCGAGAAGCCCCTGGGCGTGGTTTCCGTCTGCGCTGGTGACGGCCTGAAGGACGTGTTTTTGAACCTGGGCGTGGATCAGGTGATTTCCGGCGGCCAGACCATGAACCCCAGCACCCAGGACATTCTGGAGGCGGTCAACAAGGTGCCCGCCGAAACGGTCTATGTGCTGCCCAACAATAAAAACATCATCATGGCCGCCCAGCAGGTGGATGCCCTGACCCCCAAAACGGTAGTAGTCATTCCCTCCAAAACCGTGCCCCAGGGCGTCACCGCCATGCTGAGCTTCAATCCGGAAGGCAGCGTGGAGGAGAATACCCAGGCTCTGACCGAGGCTCTGGAAACCGTGGACACCATGCAGATCACCTACGCCGCCCGGAATTCCGACTTTGACGGCTACGATATCCACGAGGGCGACTACCTGGCCCTCTATGGCAGCCAGCTCTTTGGCACCAGCCAGGATATCCGCGTGCTGCTGCGCTCCCTGGCGGAGAAGGTCCGGGACGAGGGCCGGGAGTATATCACCATCTATTACGGCGCGGACGTGAAGGAAAAGCACGCCCAGAAGGCCGCGGACATCTTCGCCGATGTGTGCCCCGACGCGGATGTGAATCTGCTCAGCGGCGGCCAGCCGGTGTATTACTATCTGATCTCCGCGGAATAATCAAACGGGAACGGCCCGCCGCCTCCAGGCGGCGGGCCGCTTGCTTCCCCGCGAAATTTCCTCTGCCCGATAAATTGTTTACAGTACGCGTTCCAAATCTTCTGTCATTGCGAGCCAGTCCGCAGACTGGTGTGGCAATCCCCCGGTAAAAAGGGGAAACGTGCCGAAA
>JBJEYY010000321.1:0-4005 GCA_051887095.1 Faecousia sp.
GATTACCACCAAAACCGTGACAATCCCCGTTTTTCGGGGCTCTATTCGGTACATTTTCCCTCTAAGTAAGGGGATTGCCACACCAGTCTGAGGACTGGTTCGCAATGACAGGAAACTTGGAACGAATATTACAAACACCAATTTATCACCTTGCCTATCAAAACATCCGGGAGGATCATGTATGCTGCCGAAGGAATTTCTGGCGCGGATGGAGCGCCAATTGGGGGAGGAGTACCCCGACTATCTTGCGAGCCTCCAGCGGCCCCGGGCGGCGGCGCTGCGGTTTAACCCCCTGAAGGGGGAGCCGCCTCAGGTGCCCTTCGGGATCACTCCGGTGCCCTGGGAGCCCATGGGCTATTACTTCGATCCCGAGGCCCGGCCCGGGCTGCACCCCTATCACGAGGCCGGGGTCTACTACCTCCAGGAGGCCAGCGCCATGGCCCCGGTGGTGCTGCTGGATCCCCAGCCCGGGGAGCGGATCTGCGACCTCTGCGCCGCCCCGGGGGGCAAGTCCACCCAGATCGCCGGGCGGCTGCTGGGCGAAGGGTTCCTGCTGTGCAATGAATATAGCCCCAAGCGGGCGAAAATCCTCTCCCGGAACATCGAGCGGATGGGGGGCGCCAACGCCCTGGTGACCAACGAAACTCCGGAGCGGCTGGCAAAGCTTCTGCCGGGGTACTTCGACCGGGTACTGGTGGACGCCCCCTGCTCCGGGGAGGGCATGTTCCGCAAGGAGGAGGCGGCCATTACCGACTGGAGCGAGGAAACCGTAGCCATGTGCGCCCGCCGTCAGGGGGAAATCCTCCGGGAGGCGGCAAAGCTGGTCCGGCCCGGGGGGCTTCTGGTCTACTCCACCTGCACCTTCGCCCCCCAGGAGGACGAGGAGGCGGTAGAGCGCTTTCTTGCGGAGCATCCGGACTTCACCCCGGACCCGCCCCCAGCCCCCTGGTTTACCCCGGGGCCAAACGGCAGCTTCCGGCTGTGGCCTCAAAAAATACTGGGAGAGGGACATTTTGCGGCAGTGCTGCGTAGGATGGGCACGGGAGAACTTCCGGCCTCTCCCCGGGGCACGGAAGCCCTCCCAAAGCAGTGGCAGGACTTCGCCCGGGAGCTGGGCATCCGTCTGCCCCCGGGGAAAGCTGTGACCTTCGGGGATACGCTGTACTGGGCTCCCCCGGAGTGCCCGGATTTGCGGGGGCTCAAGGTGCTGCGGCCGGGTCTGGAGCTGGGACAGCTGCTCCGGGGCCGGTTCCAACCCGCCCACGCCCTGGCCCTGTGGCTCCCGGACTGCGCCCGGCAGGTGGATTTCCCCCCGGACAGCGCCGAAATGAAGGCCTACCTTCACGGCGACGTGCTCCCCGGAACGGAAAAAGGCTGGGTCCGGGTCCTCTGCGGCGGCTTCGGCATTGGCTGGGCCAAGGGGGACGGGGTGCAGCTTAAAAACCACTACCCCAAAGGCCTGCGCAGAAGCTGACCAACGCGCCGGATTCCATCCAAGGGCAGATAAATTGGGAGTTTGTAAGTGTGCGTTCCAAATTTTCTGTCATTGCGAACCAGTCCACAGACTGGTGTGGCAATCCCCCGGTTGAAAGGAACCAGGTATCGATTACCACCAATAATCGCAACGTTCCCCCACTCTGTAGGGCAATTGTCGATACATTCCCCCCTCTAACCGGGGGATTGCCACGCCACTTAAGCGCACTGGCTCGCAATGACAGCATATATTCAACAAACACCAATTTGTCGCGCAAACGCATTTTCCGGGCAGGCACATTTTGAACCCCCCAAGAGATACCGCGATTGCCATTTGACGGAAAACCTGCAGCCGGAAAGAATTATGCTTTACATAAGTGCATTTTTATGCTATACTATCGTTTATATGCCATTTTTAATGAATCCCGATCACAAGGAGAGGATCATCCTTGGCAAGATATGAAATTTGCGGCGGCATTCCTCTGAACGGAACCGTCAGCATCAGCGGCGCGAAGAACGCGGCGGTGGCCATTCTCCCCGCGGCGCTGCTGGTCAGCGGCGTGTGCCGGATCGAGAATGTGCCCGATATTTCCGACGTGCGGATCCTTTTGGACATCCTGCAGGGCATGGGCGCGAAAATTCTCTGCCCGGAGCCCCATGTGGTGGAAATCGACTGCACGGACGTTCACTGCAGCGAGCCGGACAGCACCCTGGTGTGCAAAATGCGTGCCAGCTACTACCTGATGGGGGCGCTCTTAGGCCGCTTCGGCAAGGCCCACGTAGCCCTGCCCGGAGGCTGCAACTTCGCCTCCCGTCCCATCGACCAGCATATCAAGGGCTTCCTGGCCCTGGGGGCCAACGTGGACGAAACCGAGGACTATGTGGCCCTGTCCCCCGGGGAATCCGGGCTTCAGGGCAATCGGATCAGCCTGGATATGGCCTCCGTGGGCGCCACCGTGAACATCATGCTGGCCGCCACCCTGCTGCCCGGCCAGACCGTCATTGAGAACGCGGCGAAGGAGCCCCACATCGTGGACCTGGCCAACTTCCTGAACACCATGGGGGCTCGGATCAGCGGGGCGGGCACGGACACCATCAAGGTCCGGGGGGTCAACTCCCTCCGGGGGGGCTGCTACACCATCATCCCCGACCAGATCGAAGCCGGCACCTATCTCGCTGCGGTGACTGCCGTAGGGGGCAACGTGCTGGTGCAGAACGTGATTCCCAAGCACCTGGAATGCATTACCACCAAGCTCCAGGAGATGGGCGCCAAGATTATCAACTACGACGATTCCGTGCGGATCATCCGTACCGGACGCCTGCGGCAGAGCACGGTGAAGACCCGGCCCTACCCCGGCTTCCCCACGGATATGCAGGCTCAGATCTGCGTGTGCATGGCCCTGGCCGGCGGTGTCAGCCGACTGACAGAGAGCGTGTACGAAACCCGGTTCTTCGGCTACTGCACCGAGCTGGAGAGTATGGGCGCCAACATCCACATTACCGGAAAGACCGCCACGGTCACCGGGGTGGAGCGGCTCTACGGCTCCACGGTCTGCGCCCACGACCTGCGGGCGGGGGCGGCTCTGGTCATCGCGGGCCTGGCCGCCGAGGGCACCACCTACGTCGAGCACGTCCACTTCATCGAGCGGGGCTATGAGGACCTCATCGGCAAGCTCACCGCCCTGGGCGCGAAAATCCGCCGAATCGAAGATTGAAAATCCCCGGTTTCCGCCAGTCGGAAACCGGGTTTTTGCTCCCCTGCAGGCAGACAAATTGGTGTTTGGCGCGCCGAAAAAACGCTGTCATTGCGAGCCAGTGCGCAGGCCTTCCGTGGCAATCCCCCGGTTGAATGGAACCAGGTAACGATTACCACCAAGAACCGCAACAATCCCCGTTTTTCCGGGTGCTTTTCGGCACATTTCTCCTCTAACCGGGGGATTGCCACACCACTTAAGCGGACTGGTTCGCAATGACAGCAAAATTGGGACATACACCTACAAACACCAATTTTTTGATCAGCTTATTAATGCCGATAACCGGAACGTATTTCTGGGTCGGTCGTTCTATGATGACTTGTTACTCCCCGAAAACAAAAGAAAAGCGAACCTTTGACGGGTTCGCTTGAGCGGGTGGCGGGGCTTCTTCAAAGGCTGCCGCAAGTCTTGTAAAAAGATGTTAGAAAGATGTATGATTCTTCTTTGATACTTGCTTGCTTCTGGTATAAAAGTTGAGAAAAAGTTTGCAAGATGTCCATTATAACCTTGTTTCGTGAACAATCCATCTGATATACTAAATGTACAAAATGGTACAAGATTTAGGAAGTACAATTTTGGGAGAAAAAAGCCCTTCTTGAGAGGGCTTCACATGGTACAAGTACAAGAAAAGTACAAGGCAGTTGGACGGAGCTGTAAAAAAAGAAGGAGCGGAAAGTTCCGCTCCCTCTTGGAAATGGGCAATATTTCTTACTTGAAGTACCGCTCCAGCAGGCCCTTCAGAGCCTTGCCGTGACGGGCCTCAGAACATACTGACTGC
>JBJEYY010000322.1:0-4001 GCA_051887095.1 Faecousia sp.
TTACGTTTCAAACACCAATTTGTCGGCTTGCTGACTTAAGCCGATAAGCACAAAAGGTATTATAGCATATATTTTGTGCCGAGGGAAGAATTATCTTGTGGAAACAGAGGAAATGGAGTATAATATTTGCCAAATGAGAAAAAGCGGAGTGAAAATACGATGGTGATCGGAATTATTGGCGCAGGGGCTTCGGGGATGGCGGCGGCGCTGGCGGCTTCGGAGCAGCCGGGGGCGCATGTTGTTTTGATGGAGCGGCAGGCCCGGGTGGGCAGAAAGCTCCAGGCCACGGGAAACGGGCGGTGCAATTTGACGAATCTTCATGCCTCGCACCGGGGCTACCATGGGCAGGAGCCGGACTTCTGGGACAAGGCTCTGGAGCGCTTCGGGCCGGAGGAAACCCTGGAGTGGTTTCGGGGGCTGGGCCTTTTTACCGTGGCGGAGGAATCTGGACGGGTATATCCTTACTCCGACCAGGCGAATTCCGTGGTGGATGTGCTTCGGTTTGCTCTGGACAGGCCGAATATTGAACTCAAAACCGGATTCGAAGTGGAGAAAGTAAAGAAAACCCCGGCCGTCTTCCGGGTGGAGAGCGCTGGGGAAACGGTGGAATGTGACCGTCTTATCGTGGCCTGTGGGGGTCTTGCGGGCACGAAGCTGGGGGGGAGTATGTCCGGCTATAAGCTTCTGCGGAGTCTAGGGCATCACTGCACAAAGCTGCGTCCGGCCCTGGTTCAGCTCAAAACAGGGTGGGGCGGCGTGGCCGCGCTGAAGGGTGTCCGGGCCAATTGTCACGCGGAAATTTTCCGGGGGGATACTTTAATTTCCCGGAGCACCGGGGAGCTGCAGTTTACGGAATACGGCCTGTCCGGGCCGGTGATTTTCGAGATTTCCCGGGATGTGTGCCAGGGAGAAGGGAACTGGAAATGCCGTTTGGACTTCCTGCCGGAGGTTTCCCGGGAGGAACTGGCCGGGGAATTGCTCCGGAGAAAGGGCACACGGCTCCCGGTTTCCGAACTGTTGACCGGAATCCTCCACAACCGTCTGGGACGGGTTCTGACCCAGGCGACGGGAATTGGAGGAAGCGGTTTCGCGGCGGATGTTTCTGAGGACGGCCTTTGGAATTTGGCCGAAACCGTCAAGGGCTTTGAGGTGGCTCTCACGGAGCCACTGGGCATGGACAGCGCCCAGGTGACAGCTGGGGGAATCCTCACCTCGGAATTTGACCCGGAAACCATGGAAAGCCGTCTGGTGCCGGGACTCTACGCCTGCGGCGAGGTGCTGGACGTGGATGGGGACTGCGGCGGCTACAATCTGCAATGGGCATGGAGCTCCGGCCGTCTGGCGGGAGAACATGCCGGGAGGAAAAACACATGATTCGACTGCGGGATATTTCGATGCCCCCGGAGCACAACGCCCATCAGCTTACCTTTGAGGCTGCAAGGCTGCTGCGCGTTCCCAATTCCAAAATCAAACAGCTCCGCCTGGTGCGCCGCAGTGTGGACGCCCGGAAGAAGCCGGATGTCAGAATCATCTATACCGTGGATGTAGCCGTGGAAGGAAATGAGCAGAAGATTGTGAAGCAGAGCGGCTGCAAACGGGCTTCCCTGGCTCCTGTGAGCGTCTACCGGGTTCCCAAAATCCAGAGCGCTCCCTGCAGCCGCCCTGTGGTGGTGGGCTTCGGCCCGGCGGGCATGTTCGCGGCGCTGGTGCTGGCCATGGCAGGCCTCAAACCCCTGGTTTTGGAGCGGGGAGAGGATGCCGAGAGCCGGCATAAAAAGGTGCAGCATTTCTTTGAAACCGGGCAGCTGGACCCGAAAAGCAATGTGCAGTTCGGTGAGGGAGGGGCGGGGACCTTTTCCGACGGGAAGTTGAATACTGGGGTGAACAATCCAAGAATCGGATGGATTCTAGAGCAATTTGTTAAGGCGGGAGCCCGGGAGGACATTCTCTATGACGCCAAGCCCCATGTGGGCACCGACGTGCTGCTGACCGTGGTGCAGAATCTGCGGAAACGGATTCTGGAGCTGGGGGGCGAGGTGCGCTTCCAGACCCGGGTGGAAAGATTGAGAGTGGAAAACGGCTTACTTCGGGGCGTGGTGACGGATGCTGGGGAGGAGATTTCCTGTGACTGCTGCATCCTCGCCATCGGCCACAGCGCCCGGGACACCTTCCGGATGCTGGAGCAGTTGGGCGTACCCATGGAGCCGAAGCCCTTCGCAATGGGCGCGCGGATTGAGCAGAAGCAGGAAAAAATCAATCTGGCTCAGTACGGGAAGGAGAATCCTGCGCTGCCGCCGGCGGATTATAAGCTGGTGGAGCATCTTGCGGAGGAAACGGTATATACTTTCTGTATGTGCCCCGGAGGCTTTGTGGTGGCGGCAGCCTCCCAGGAGGGGGGCGTGGTGACCAATGGCATGAGCTATGCGGACCGGGACGGGGAGAATGCCAACGCCGCCCTTCTGGTCACGGTGAAGCCGGAGGAATTTCCCTACGAAGGGCCTCTTGGTGGGGCCCACTGGCAGGAGGAGATAGAACGGAGGGCTTATGAAGTCAGCGGGAGCTACTGTGCCCCCGCCCAGACTGTGGGGGATTTTCTGGCGGAAAGGCCCAGCACCGGTCCCGGGGATGTGAACCCCACCTACCGGCCCGGGGTGCACTGGTGCGACCTGGGGGAGGTTCTGCCGGAGAAATTGGTGCGGGCTATGAAGGAGGCCATCCCCAAGCTGGACGGAAAACTCCGGGGCTTTGGAGATCCGGGAGCGGTACTCACCGCGCCAGAGACCAGAAGCTCCTCCCCAGTGCGGATTCTTCGGGATGAAAATCGGGAATCCCCGGTGCGGGGGCTGTACCCCACGGGAGAGGGAGCAGGCTATGCCGGGGGCATCATGTCCGCTGCCATTGACGGCATGATGACCGCGGAGAAAATTATTGAGCGAATGGGAGGAATCCGGAATGGATGAAAAATTTGTCAGGAGATATCTCCGCCGGGAATTTCGGGTGATCGGATGGCTCCTGGCGGCGTATTTCGGAATCCTGAACATTATGGCGATGGCCGCCGCCTTCTCGGAGGCAGGCTGTCAGATTCTGAGAGCCCTGAGCCGGGGAGAATTCCTGAGAAATGTGGATCTCCAGGGAATTCTGGGAAACGGCTGGGGGTATATAGCCACGGTGGCAATCGGAATGCTGTTTCTTCTTTGCTGGAAGGAGGACCGGTTCTGGAGAGAATCGGTGCTTTCCTGCCATGGAAGGATGCGTGCGGGCGATTTCGTGGTGCTGGCCTGCCTGTGTATGGCGGCCCAGTTGGTGAACAGCCTGTGGGTTACCGGACTGGAATTGGTGATGAATCAATTTGACAGGTCCGTCACGAGTATTCTGGAAAATGTTTCCGGCAAAAGTGATACCTTCAGCATGTTTCTGTACGCCTCCATTCTGGCGCCCATATCTGAGGAGCTGATCTTCCGGGGATATATTCTCCAGAGCCTCAGGCCCTATGGGAAGAAGTTTGCCATTGTATGCTCGGCGTTTCTCTTTGGAATTTTCCATGGGAATCTGCTTCAGACGCCCTATGCTTTTCTCATGGGCCTGATCCTGGGGTATGTGACCCTGGAATATCACATCGGATGGTCGGTGGCGCTGCATGTATTCAACAACCTGGTGCTGGCGGATCTGCTGGCCCGTGTGACGGAAGGGCTCAGCGAACAGATTGCCGGAACGGTGAGCCTGGTGCTGCTGGGCGGCGCGACCATTGCCGCTGGGGTGGTTTTGATCGTCAAGCGCAGACAAATCGGGGAGTACATCCGGTCGGACTGGATGGACCGGCGGTGTGTGAAGTGCTTCTTTACCAATTCCGGAGTGATCGCGCTGATGGTGCTGATGGCGCTGAATGCGCTGGCCGTGATGGGGTAATTCCGTATGCGGCAAAGCGTATGTTTTGCTTGCTCAGAAAGATAAATTGTTGTTTACACTACACGTTTCAAATTTCCTGTCATTGCGAACCAGTC
>JBJEYY010000323.1:0-3984 GCA_051887095.1 Faecousia sp.
AGCGGTCGCTACATCTTGTGGTATGCTGAGTTAAGTCGATAAGCATTAATAAAAAAACCGGGATTCTTATGGCTGCCAAGCCACAAAAATCCCAGCTGATCACAAATGATAGTTTTCTGTAAACACAAATGATAGTTTTCTGTAAACACAAATGATAGTTTTCTGTAAACTCTATAATAAATCAGCGCCCTTTTTGAATTGTCCGAGGAAATCAAAAAGGGCGCTGCTCATATTCCACTCAAATCGGGGCTTTGCGTTGCTGAACTGCGTTGATATCTATTCACCACAGAAAAATATCTATGGAATCCACTAAAATCGTGTTAACATTTCGCCCTCGTCCTCACAACTTTCGCTTGCTCAAACCCGCTGAAAATAGAAAATGTACACTATAAACTCAACTTTTCTAGGTTGACATCTATAGTGTACACTAACTATGGTGCCGGCAACCGGACTCGAACCGGTACGCTTTTTACGGCGAGGGATTTTAAGTCCCTTGTGTCTACCGATTTCACCATGCCGGCGAAGGTTCCCTATCATGATAGCACACTTTCCTGAAACCGTCAAGACTACAGCTGATCCAGATTCAGGCTGAAGGGCTTCAGGCAGTTTTCCAGGAACCAATTCAGCTCCGGCAGTTCCATGGCCACCATGGCCTCCCAGGTCTGTTTGGCGGCGGTGTCAAACTCCGTATTACCCGCCTTCTGCTCCTCCAAACACTTAATGTGGGCAGAAAGCTTGTCGGCAGCCTTCACAATGGGCTCCAGCTCCTTGTCCTCCTCCAGCACCAGGGGCGCAAAGCTCCCGCGCAGCTCCGGGGGCAGCATTTCCAGCAGCCGTTCCCCGGCAATCCGCTCCACCTGTTTGTAGGCGGTCTTGATATCCGGATTGTAATACTTGATGGGTGTCGGCAGATCCCCGGTGAGAATTTCCGAAGCATCGTGGTACAGTGCCGCCACCGCGCAGCGGTCGGGGTCTGGGCCGGAGAGCTTCAGAACATCCCGGCGGATCAGTGCCAGTGCGTGAGCCAGCACCGCCGTCATGTGGCTGTGCTCGGAGATATTCTCGGAAAAGGTGTTGCGCATCAGGCCCCAGCGGGTGATATAGCGCATTCTGCCCATGAGGGCGAAAAACTCATTGGCCACCGATGCTCCAACCTTCCTTCTTTCTGATCTCTTCCACGGCCTGGGGCAGCGCCTGCGGACAGTCACAGAACCAGTCCGCGCCCTGCTCCTCCAGCTCTTTCCGGTCCCGGAAGCCCCAGGTCACGCTGAGGCAGGGAACTCCGGTGTTCCTTGCGGTGAGCACATCCACTTCGCTGTCTCCTACATAGATGCAGCGATCCACGCCGATCTTCTCCATGGCAATGTTCAGCATATCCGGTGCAGGCTTCCGGGGGCAGCCGGTCTGCTCCCCCTGGGCATAAATCCCCGGGAAATATTCTGCGCAGAGCTTCTTCACGGCCCCATCCGGCTTGTTGGACACAATTGCCAGCGGGTATTCCCGGCTAAGAAGCTCCATAGCCTTCTCAATTCCGTCATAGGGCTTTGTCTTGATCCGACAATGACCCTGATAGTATTCCTGGAAGCAAGTCAGGACCGGCTCCACCTCCACTCCCTCGGGGACCGCCCGTGCGATCAGCATCCGCGCCCCGTTGCCCACCATTGCGCGGACCTCTTGGAGGGTATGCTCCGGATAGTCGAAGGTCCCCAGGGCATGATTCACCCCGTCCTTCAGATCCTCCAGGGTATCCAGCAGCGTACCGTCCAGATCAAATAGAATTCCTGTTTTCATCATACACCTCTGTTCTTAAGCACCCGAATGTCCTCCCCCACGAACGTCAGCCGGGTAAAGCCTCCGTGCAGCCGGGAAGCAATCTGGGGAGAATACCGGCGGCTCATTTCCTCCACGTTCAGGTTGGTGGAAATCACCATGGGCTTGCCCGCCAGAATCCGATCGTTCAGGAGACTGTACAGCGCCGCGGTGACGAATTGCCCAGGCATCTCCGTACCCAGATCGTCCAGGATCAGCAGATCGCAGGCGGTATACTTCTCCGCCTCCCGGCGGCTGTCCTCGGTGGGATTGAACCGGGCCTGCTCCAGATTTCCGAACAGATGGGCCGCGGTTTCATAGGCCACGCTGTACCCTCTGTCCGCCACCGCCCGGGCAATGCAGGCGGAGAGGAAGGTTTTCCCCAGTCCGGTGCCGCCCACGAACAGCAGATTCCCTGCGTTGGGAGTAAAATACAGGGCATACTTCCGGCAGGTTTGGTAATTCCGCTCCATAATCGCTCTGGGGCTGGCCCCATACATGGGATCAATCCGGTCGGGATAGTAGTCTAAGCGAAACTGACTGAAGCTCTCCTTTCCCGTCAGGATGGAGATTTCCTTTTTCTGCTCCTGACGGCACAGCTCCATCAGGCATTCGCACATATTGGAGCCCACGTACCCGGTTCCTCCGCAGAGGCGGCAGATGGGGCTGTCGTCCAGATACCCCTCCTCAAAGTTCTGCCGCACCAGCTCCTCCCGCTCCCGCTGGAGCGACAGGTTCTCCTCCCTCGCCTGCTCCAGAAGCTCCCTGCCGTCGCTGCCCTGCATAAATGCCGCCTGGGCCGCCTGGGCCATGGTACGCCGGAGCTGCATATCGATTTCCCGGATGCGGGGCACCCTGGCATAGGCTTCAGCCAGGTGCTGCCGGTTTTCGGACTCCCGGTCCTCCCGGGCCATAGCCAGGCGCTGCCTGGCTTTTTTGACCACTTCCGCACTGTAAGCCATCTGTTAACCCTCCCGAAGTACGCGCGCAATGGCTTCCAGCTCCGCTTCTCCCAGCTGACCGGAGGCGCCCTGGGCGGCCTTCTGGTCGCCGGAGCGGACTGCCTCCGCCGTGTGGAGGCCCTGCTGATGCCAGCGCTGCAAAATCTTGTTCATATAAGCCCAGTTCAGCCCCCCGGTATTCAGGCAGGTCCGCTCATAGGCCATGGAGAAGCATTCCTCCTGGAAACCCATATCCAGCCAGCTCTGGGCATACCGTTCCTCCGCCGCGGTCAGGGACCTTCCCCGGATCTGCAAAATCTGCATCAGCCGGTTCAGCCTGGAATTGCGGACGTTCTGGGCCTGGATGAAGGCCGCTGCCTCCTCCACCGTGTCGATGCCCTGCTCCGCCCAGGCGTAAGCCTCCTTCTCAATGGTGCGCAGGCTGGGGTTGCGCAGGCTGCCCTTTTCCCGGGCGCGGTGGCGGCAGTAGCTCACCAGCATGGAGATCACATCCCCGGGCAGTCCCAGATACCGGACAAAGCCCATGAGAATTTTCAGCTCCTCGGTATTAAGGCTTCTGCCCAGCTGCCGCTGGACCTCGCCGTACAGGGACCGGAAGGATTCGTCCTGCTCCATGGCCCCAAGTACATCCTGCTCTGAGTAGGCAGGCCGCTCTCCGGGCGCAATGAGGATCTTCTTCTCCTCAGGCCAAAGGCCCAGCTGCCGCAGGGTGGCCCCGGCGCAGGAGAGCCTGGTGTCGCTCATTTTCAGTTCCGTCCCGGCAGTCCGGGGGTCGTTGCCTGTATGCAGGAATATGTACAGCAGCGCCGCGTCAGGACTTGCCGCCCCCAGAAGCTTCCGGGCGTCCTCCTGGGGAATCTGCAAGGATTCAGTGACCATTTTCTATCCCTCGCCATTTTCGTCATATGGTGACATTATACCACAGCTTCCTCCGGGGGACAACGGAGGAAAGGAAAAGAATTTCGTATAAAATCCGGTTTAATTTTTGTCTGACCACAGCATCTTGTGTTCAAAACACCAAAGCGGCACCAGAAATCCGAAAAAAGTTTTCCCGCAATGTATGTTTTGCGCATCCGGATGGTAAAATGTACATGGAAGGATCCGCGCAAGGCATCTGAAAGATAAATTGTTGTTTACGCTTACACGCCTAATTAGACGCTGTCATTGCGAGCCAGTTCGCAAACTGGCGTGGCAATCCCCCGGTTGAATGGAA
>JBJEYY010000324.1:0-3957 GCA_051887095.1 Faecousia sp.
TTCCTTTCAACCGGGGGATTGCCACACCAGCGTGCGCGCTGGTTCGCAATGACAGCATATATTCGGCAAACAACAATTTGTCAGTGTGCTTACGAAAGCCGATAGCCTGAACAACAATTCATCATTTGGGAAGCATTCGATACCCAGTTGTTTATTTGCGGATGGACTCGATGAGCCGGCGGAAATCCTTCCGCGACCAGACCACAGGTACGGGATACAGAGGATTGGCTTCCTTCCTGGCCCAGGTGATCATCTGGTCGATGTCCTCGTCCTTGACCACATCAAACTTGTCGGGAAGTCCCATCTTGGCGTTGGTCTGCTCAATCCAGCTGATAAAGGCATTGGCCTTTTCCGCCTCGTTGGCGCCGCCGATGCCGCAGACATCAGCCAGCTCCGCAAGACGCTTATGGGCAGAGGCGCCGAATTCCCGCATCACATGGGGCAGCAGCACCGCCATGGCCAGGCCGTGGGCCACGCCGTACAGACCGCCCAGAGTATGACCCACCGCATGGACATAACCCACACAGCCACGGGTGAAGGCACGGCCCGCGTAGAAGGCGCCCCGCTGCATATTCTGCCGGGCTTCCAGATTTTTGCCGTCCTCAAAGGCCGTCAGAATGTTGTCGTGGATCAGCTTCACGGCCTCCTTGGCCAGCTTGTTTTCCAGCCTGGTGTTGTAGGTATGGTTGGTGTAGGCCTCCACCGCGTGGGCCAGGGCGTCCATACCGGTGGTGGCAGTGGTATAGGGGGGCAGCCCCACGGTCAGCTCCGGGTCCAGCACGGCGTACTTGGGAATCAGGAACGGATCGTTGATGGCAGCCTTGCGATGGGTGGCGGAATCCGTGATGACCGCGGCCACCGTGGTTTCGGAGCCCGCGCCGGCGGTGGTGGGGATGGCCACAAAGGGCGGGATGGGCCAGTGGACCTTCAGCAGTCCCTGAAGCTGGGCAACGGTTTTCTTCGGGTGCACCGCTTTGGCGGCAATGCCCTTGGCGCAGTCGATGCGGGAGCCGCCGCCCAGGGCCACGATGGCCTTGCAGCCATTTTCCTTGTAGGTCTTGTAGCCCAGCTCCACATCGTCGGAGGTGGGGTCCGTGGTGTCAAAGGTCTGGAGGGTATAGCGGATTCCATTAGCATCAAACCCATCCAGCATGGGCTGCACCTGTCCCCGGCGCACCATGCCGGAGCCGGTGACCACCAATACATCGTTGATGCCCTTCTCCTTCAGGAACGCGCCCAGCTCCTTGATCTTGCCGGGGCCTTCCAGGTACTTGGGCATCCGGTAGCCCATGAAGTAGTTGCCGATTTTCAGAACGCTCTGAAAGGTACGGCACCAAAGCACTTCCAGTTTGTACGGCATTTCCATATTTTTCCTCCTTATCCTCCGGCAACGGGGGGCAGCAGCTGCACCACGTCGCCATCGTTTATTTTCTGTCTCTTATTCGCCGGTTTCCCGTTTACCAGAATCATGCAGCCGTCCAGATCCTTCCTGGTCAGCCCCAGCCCCATCAGCTGGGCATATACTTCCTTGACAGAGCCCGCTTCCATCTGCCGCTCCCGGATCCCGGAGTCCAGGCGGAGCAGCCCGTACAGCTTCACCGTAATCATTTGATCTTCAAACGCCGCAGCTGTTTCTCCGTGGGGATGCCGTTGTGGTCCCAGCCCCGGGCCTGATAGTAGGTCTTTTTCATGGTTTCCAGGGGCACCTTGGTTTTGGGATTGCCGGGATCCTGGGGCACATCCGTCAGCCGCTTGGGCAGCTTGTCGTTGGCGGCGGAGATGCCGAATTTGGTGTTGATGTAGCGCTCCATGGTGTAGCCCCGTTCCCCGATTTCCACGTAGCGGCCGAAATTCATCTTCATACCCAGAGCCAGCTCAATCATCTTGGTGTGCTGGAAAATGGGAAGGTGAATCGCGGCAATTCTGGGGCACTTGTTGATCAGGCGCACCGCCCAGCCAATGTGGGACGCCGCGGCATTGACGGTTTTGGTGAGGATGCCGTTGGGCTTGGTCAGCAGGAACCCGGGGAAAAAGGCGTAGGATGTAAACAGGCACTGTCCCGAGGCGGAGATGGTTTCCATCAGATCCTGGAAGGTCATGGTCAGGTCCGCCTTTGCCTTGGGCGTCTGGGAATCCATATGCAGTCCCAGGCCCTCCATAATCACTAAGTAACCGCCGTTCAGGTGGCAGCCGCCCCGGTTGGAGACCGCGTAGCCCAGGCCCTGACCCACAGCCCGGCGGGGTTCGTAGGCTGCCAGCTCCAGGCCCTTGCTGTGCATGGCAAATTCCTTGCCGCCGTATTTCTCCGACAGCCGCTTGCTGCCCTCGGCCAGCTCATCCCCAATCCCCCGGCGATGGGCAATGTCGTCAAAGATCTGGGACAGGTTGTCTGTTTTTCCGAATTCCAGACCGTTGTCCCAGAGCCCCTTCTCGTTGGCCTCCATGGCCCAGGCGATGGTGTTGGCGGTGGAGATGGTGTCCATGCCCAGCTCGTCCAGCTCGTAGTTCCAGTCCAGAATCTTCTGCAAATCGTTGTTGCAGATGTTGCCGCCCAGCAGGCCCAGGGTCTCCAGCTCGGGCCCCTTCACTGCCTTGCCCTGGACCCTGACGGTTCTGGCGCAGCGGATGGGGCAGGTCAGGCAGCCCTTGTTGGTAATGTTGTACTCCTCCGCCAGGGTCTCGCCGCTCACCTTTTCGAAGTCCTCAAATTGGCCCGCGGAATAGTTCTTGGTGGAGAGGATCCCGATCATCTGCATGGAGCTGACCAGGCCTGCCGTGCCCATACGGGGCAGCTGCTCCCCGGTGAGGGGGTGCTTCTGAAGGTATTCAATCCATTTTTTGCACCAGGCGGCTGTCTTTTCCTTGTCATGGATGGGAATGGTTTTGGTGCCGGAGGCGGTGATGGCCTTCAGGTTCTTCCAGCCCAGCACCGCGCCCATACCGGTGCGGCCCGCAGCCCGCTCGTCGCTGATAATTCCGGCATACTTTACCTGGTTTTCTCCCGCCGGGCCGATGCACAGCTTTCCGAACCGCTTTTTCCCCACAAGCTCCGCTAACCTTTCCTGACAGGGCCCCACCTTCAGGCCCCAAAGCTCGTCGGCATCGTGGAAGAGAAACTCCCCGTCGTTAATCTCCAGCCAGCGGTGGGAGCGGCATTTCCCCTTCAGAATCAGGGCGTCGTACCCCGCCTTTTTCAGGTGGAAGCCGAAGCTGCCGCCGCAGTTGGAGGAGGCCAGAATCCCGGTCTGGGGCGACAGGGCGGAGATGTCAAACCGGGCGGAACTGGGGGCTCCCGTTCCGGTCAGCGGGCCGGTGGCGATCACCACCCAGTTTTCTTCGCTGAAAGCCGTTTCCTTGCCTGTCAGATGATCGCACAGGATCCGGGCGGCCATAATTTTCCCGCCAAGGTATAGCTCCCGCTGTTCATCCGTCCAGGGGTATTCGGTCACGGTTTCGGTGGTCAGATCCACCATCATGACCTTTCCCATATAGCCTGCGTATTTCGATGCCATAGGCAATCCCTCCCTCTTTTGTCATTATACACGCAAAGCTCTGGCGAATCAATGGTTCAGCGAAATAATATAAAAAGTGCCTATCGCTTTCGCTCAACACAGCGATAAATTGTTGTTTAGCGCACTAAAAAAGAACTGTCATTGCGAACCAGCGCGCACGCTGGTGTGGCAATCCCCCAAGGTTTTAGGCCGCTTTTCGCCCCGTTTTCCCTCTAACCGGGGGATTCCCACGCCAGTGTGCGCACTGGCTCGGAATGACACTAATTATGAGACGCGCACTTTCAAACAACAATTCATCGCTCCGCAATACTCGGGAAGGTGAAAATAGCAGGACAACTTTCAAGTCTGGGTCTTGTAGAACCGGAAAAAGAATAGTATAATACAATTATCGTATGTGCTTATCGGCTTTACTCAGCTGCTCGGTAAAATGTTGTTTAGCGGTCCG
>JBJEYY010000325.1:0-3947 GCA_051887095.1 Faecousia sp.
TTCGGCACCAACCTGCTGGTGGACTTCGACCAGCGGGATGATGACAAGACCTCCGCCAACATCCTCATTCTGGGTAACTCCGGCCAGGGCAAGTCCCACCTGATGAAGCACCTGATCATCAACATCCTGGAATCCGGCAAGAGCGTGATCTCCCTGGACGCGGAGCATGAGCTGAAAGACCTGTGCCTGGCTCTGGGGGGCTGCTTCGTTGACCTGATGAGCGGAGAATACAAGATCAATGTACTGGAGCCCAAGCTCTGGAACAGCAGCGACCAGGCCTCGGAAGCGGACCTGCCCTGCACCCGCACGGTGCTGGCCCAGCACATTTCCTTCCTGAAGGACTTCTTCCGGGCCTACAAATACTTCCCCGATCCCCAGCTTGACACCCTGGAGATCATGCTGACAGAGCTCTACGCCCAGTGGGGCATTGGCGATGATACCGACCTCCACAGCCTGTCGCCGGAGCAGTTCCCCACCCTGGCTGACCTGCACGAACTGATGCAGCGGGAGCTGGAGAACTATGACGGCACTGCCCTCTATTCCAGAAAGCAGCTGAAGGATGTGAGTCTGGGGCTCAGCTCCCTGTGCGTGGGCACCGACTCCCAGTTCTTCAACGGCCACACCAACATAAGCTCCCACCGCTTTCTGGTCTTTGGCGTGGGCGGTCTGTCCAATGTGGCGCTCAGTGTGCGCAATGCCATGCTCTTCAACATTCTCTCCTTCCTGTCCAACAAGCTGCTGGTGGAGGGCAACACGGTGGCGGCGCTGGATGAGCTGCACATCTGGATGGAAAACCCGGTGGCCCTGTCCTACATCCGCAACTGCCTCAAGCGGGTGCGCAAGCGCAACTCCGCCCTGCTGATGGCCTCCCAGAATCTGGAGGACTTCAACCTGCCCAACATCCGGGAGATGACCAAGCCCCTGTTCTCTATCCCGCCCCATCAGTTCCTGTTCAGTCCCGGCTCCATCGCGGATGAGTCCTACCGGGATATGCTGCAGCTGGAACCCTCGGAGTTTGCGCTCATCAAGCAGGGACACCGTGGGGTCTGCCTGTATAAGTGCGGCAACGACCGGTACCTGCTGGATGTGAAGACGCCTCAGTACAAGCAGGCTCTCTTCGGTCAGGTGGGCGGACAGTGAATGTCCATCTGGCCAGACTGGCCCTCTCTTTCCTGGGCAGTGAGAATGGGCGGAAGGCCCTTGCCTGGGTGCTGGCTCTTGTGCTTGCTCCCCTGCTTCTGCTGGTCTCGGTCATCGCCTGTCTGGCTTCCGGGGAGGCCCAGCACAACAAAGGCACGGTGGAGGTCTGCTTCTACGGCGCAGAGCTTTCGGAGAAGACCCCCGCCGAATACCGGGAGCACATCCGGGAGATGCGCCAGGCCTTTTCCCTTCTGGATTCCACGGTTGCTAACATAAACAGCCGGGCGGAGTCCGGCGGCCTTGACCCCATCATGGTCAAGGCCGTTTTTCTTGCCCTCTGCTTTGGGGAGGATGCCCCCAGCCGAAGGGCTGCCGGGCGCTTTGTGAACTGCTTCTACACCGAGGCGGAGCACACCCGTCTGGTGGAGCAGGAGGATGAGGACGGGAACCGAATCACGGTGGAAGAACGCTATACCGTGCTTTCGCCTCTGTCCCTGTCCACCGCCTGCGCCAATCTCTCTGCCCTGCTGGGCCGGGAGATTACAGAGAGTGACCGGAAGAACATCCAACACATCTACACCATGGTGGCCGGCAGCATGGGCGATGTGAACTACGATGGGCAGTACAGCGTCAGCGGCGGGCACAGTGAGGACATGGCTGGCCTGGTGCTGACAGACGGCAGCAAGACCGCTTCCGACCTGGTGCGCTACGCCCGCAACGCCTACGAATCCGGCTGGGGCTACGTGTGGGGTACCTTCGGCAATGTATTGACGGAGGAGGCCTTCGCCGCCAAGCTTAACCAGTACCCGGAGGGCGTGGGGAACTACGCCGACTTTATCCGCGCCAACTGGCTGGGACGGCGGACGGTGGACTGCGCCGGGCTCATCAAGAGCTACTGCTGGTATGACGAAGAGACCCAGACCATCACCTATGCCGCCAACGGCATGCCGGATCTCAGCGCCAACCAGTTCTACTACACGGCGGCAGAGTCCGGCCCCATCGATACCATCCCGGAGATCCCCGGCCTTGCCGTATGGCATGACGGGCACATCGGGGTCTACATCGGCGGCGGCGAAGTGATCGAGGCCATGGGCACCCGCTACGGCGTGGTCAAGACCCAGCTGGCAGGCCGGGGCTGGACCCACTGGCTGAAAATCCCCGGCATCAACTACGATTAGAAAGGAGAAACGCATATGGACAAAACCAGTCTCAGCATCAGCATGGACACGGAGCGCCTGGACGCGCTGAACTACTACCTGCTGAAAGAGAAAACCAGCTCCCTGCAAAAGGAGCTGGGGCGCATGGTGGAGGAGCTCTACGAGAAGACGGTTCCCCCCGATGTGCGGGACTACATCGACAGCCGCGGCAAGAAGACCGCGCCGCCCAAGCCAAAGGTCAAGCCCCCGGCCAAACCGGCACCGAAGCCTGCGCCCGTGGAGGCCAGCTCATGAGCGGTCAGAGAGGGCTACACAGTAGCAGCAGGAGAAACACCCGGGGTCGTGGCGGCCCCGGCAGAACCACTTCTGCCCGCAGTGCGGACAGTTTTCGGCGTGGGAAAGGGCGTTCCAAAAAAGCGAAATAATGAGAAAAGGGGTCATGAACATGAAAAAAGCCCGTGTTTGCGGGCAAAACAAGGGCGTTCCTGCCGGTGTTTGGAGGGCTTGGGGCCATGGTTGAGGGAAAGGTGAAATTTGCCCTGTGGTTCGCGCCGGAGACCCGGGAGCTGGTCTCGGCCAACTACCGGCAGGACAACTGCAAAAGCATGAGCGAGTTCATTGAGAAAGCGGTGCTGTTCTACTGCGGGTATTTACAGACCAGCCATGCGGAGTACTACCTGCCCCGGGTATTAGGCTCCGTCCTGCAAGGGACGCTGGGCATGTTCGGGGATCGCATCGGCAGGCTGCTGTTCAAGCAGGCAGTGGAATGCAACATCACAAACCACATCCTGGCCGCCGACACGGACATTGACCTGGACACCTATGAAAAGCTCCGGGCCAGAAGCGTCCGGGAGGTGCGTGAGACCGGCGGCAGCATCTCCTTCCAGGATGACCTGGTGTTCCAGAAGTCTCTGTAAGCCATGCCGGGTCTCATCCAGAAGAGCGCCTATATCCCCAGCGGGAAAGCCGGCGGCTACATGAACTACATCGCCACGCGGGAGGGCGTTGAGCTGCTGCGGGAAAACGGCTACCTGAACTACATTGCCTACCGGCCCGGGGTGGAGAAACAGGGCAGCCACGGCCTGTTCGGCAGCCGGGACGGTGTGGCACTGTCCACCGCCCAGGCAGAGCTGAAGGAAAACCAAGGCCCGGTCTGGACGCTGATCTTCTCCCTGCGCAGAGAGGATGCGGCCAGGCTGGGCTATGACCGGGCCGAAAGCTGGAAGCAGCTGCTGCGGGCGCATCAGGCGGAGCTGGCAGAAGCGCTGAAGATTCCGCCAGCGTCTCTCCGTTGGTACGCCGCCTTCCATGACGCGGAGCATCACCCCCATGTTCACATGATGGTCTGGTCAGATGATCCCAAGCATGGTTTTTTGACAACGGAAGGAATAGAGGCCATGCGCTCAAAGCTGACCAACAGCATCTTCAAGGACGAACTCACCGCCCTCTATGTGCAGAAGGATCTGCGCTACCGGGAAGTGCGGGATGCGGCGGAGGCCGGGATGCGTGCCTGCCTCCAGCGGATGGACACTGCCGCCTGGGAGAGCCGGGAGGTGGAGCGGCTGATGCAAGACCTGGCCCTGCAGCTGAGCAGTGTTTCCGGCAAGAAGCAATACGGCTATCTGAAAAAGGACTTGAAGCAGCTGGTGG
>JBJEYY010000326.1:0-3940 GCA_051887095.1 Faecousia sp.
TCCTAAATCCTTGGGGGATTGCCACACCAGTCTGCGGACTGGTTCGCAATGACAGTTCTATTCAAGTGCTATAAACAACAATTTTTCGTTACGCCTGAGGGAAAACCAGAGTGACCTTGAACAGATCCCCGTCCACCAGCAGCTGAAGCTGGCCCTTCTGCAGCTCCATCAGGCTCTTGGCAATGTTCAGCCCTAAGCCGCTGCCCTCGGTGTTCCGGGAGGCATCCCCCCGGACAAAGCGCTCCATCAGCTCGTCGGCTTCCACATTCAGCTCCTCCCGGGAGATATTTTTCAGAGAGATCAGCACCTTGCCCTCCAGGGTGGTCAGGTCCACATACAGCCGGGTCCCCGGCAGGGCGTACTTCACCGCATTGCTCAGCACATTGCTCAGCACCCGCCACACCAGCCGCCCGTCCGCCAGCATTTCCACCGGTTCCTCCGGGTGCCGGAACACCGGGGTCAGATTTGCCTTCGCCAGCTTATCCCCAAATTCTCCCAGGGCCTGGTTCACGGCCTCCGCCGCGTCCACCCGGACGATGTCCACACTGATATTCCCGGTGCTGGCCTTGCTCATCTCCATCAGGTCATCAATCAGCTTCTTTAAGCGCTGGGACTGCCGGGACAGCACCTCCAGGTACAGCTCCTGCTCCTCCTCGCTGTGAGGCTTGCTCATCAGATCCACGTAGTTGATAATGGAGGTCATGGGAGTCTTGATGTCGTGGGACACGTTGGTAATCAGCTCGGTTTTCATCCGTTCGGATTTTAATTGCTTCTGGGCGGCTACCACCGCCACATCCGCCAGGCCGTTCAGCTCCTGGGCGAAGTCCCGGAAGCAGCCCACCAGCAATCCGTCGTCCACCTTGGTATCCAGGTCCCCCCGGCGCATCCGCTTGGCGCTTTCCAGCAGGGTGCCGAAGGCTCCGGAGCCGTAGAGCACCACCGCCAGCACCAGGCACACCCCCAGCAGAATCCATCTGGCCCCGTTGGCAGTCAAAGTCACTCCCAATACCAGAATCAGCACAAAGGCCGTCACCAGCCACTGCCAGGTCAGCGGCAGCAGATCCGCAAACCGTGCCAGGGTCTTCCCCAGCCAGGATGCGCCCTTTTCCGCCATTGACAGAAGCCATCCGCACAGCTTTTTCAGCTCCAGAGCGAAGAATTTCACCAGCTTCCACACCGCCCGAAGCAGCCGCTTCCCCAGGGGCAGCGCCCAGTTCCAGAGCTTTTCCAGCTGTACCCAGCACCAGGCCAGGAACCGGATTGCAAGCTTCCAGGCCCATGCGCATAGCCGCAGGCACCATCCGCAGGCGCTGTTTCTCCACCACAGGCCTCCCGGAGTCTTGACCTGGGCGGCAAAGGCAAAGCAGAAGCCCACAAACAGTACGCAAGCGACGTAGCCAGCCACCGCAGCGGTCCCGGCCGCAAAGAGAAGGTCCTGATTGAACAGATACTCCAACAGCCAGACAATCCCCACATCCGCCAGGCCTACGCCCACCGCGTAAGCATCCAGAGGGATCAGATTCAGGCCCCCGGCCTTCACGGTATCCCTGCCGGGCTTCCGTCCGGCTGCGCAGCACAGGTACACCGCGCACACCGCGAACAGCAGCAGATTCACCGCCAAAATCCCAAACAGGGCATTGCGGTAATTCCACAGCAGCCGCAGGGCATCGGCAAGCTCCGAGTGACGCATCACCGGCTCCTGAAGGGTAAAGCTCACAGTGTAGCCGGTCAGCTCCTGATCATAGAACTCCGCCACCATGACATCCTTGTATCCGTTGTCATAGTAGGAATAGGAGTTGGTCCTGTAGGTGGGAACCGAAGCCGTGGAAAGCCATTCTTCCGGAGCGGCTGTTTCCTCCGGCTCCGAGGGGACGGCAGTCTCCGGTGGGGTGGTTTCTTCCCCGGTGACTTCGGCAGGCTCCGAGAGGACAGCATCCCCAATAGCAACCGGTACCTCCTCCCAGGTGAACGCACCGTCCTCCAGGGTCACGATTCCCCCTTCGGCCTCCAGCAGCACATTGCCCTTGTCGTCCCGGAAGGATATGGCTGTCACCTTGTCCTCCTCCGCCACTGGGATCACCTCTCCAGTGGCAGAGCGGAAGCGGAGGCGGCCGTCCTCCATGGGGGCCAGAATTCCCAGAGGCTCCACACTGCCCACGCCCTCGGAGCGTCCGTCGTCATAGGTCAGGCTGATGCTGTAAACCTCCACGCCCTCTGCCGGGATATCCGTCGGTGCGGCGTCCCCGGCTGCGTAGGCGGCAAAGCACAGGTAGCCTTCTCCATCCACCCAGATGGTGCCCACGCCCTGCTGAGAAAAGGTCTGATAGAGCATCCCGCCGTTTTCGTCATAGAAGCTGGCTCCCGCCACCACCGTTTCCGACAGCATCAGCTCCATGGGGCCAATGGTGCGCAGCAGCACATTCCCCTCCTGGCTGTAGTAGGCGAGAGCAGGCACGCCTGTTTCCGTCGTGGAAACCAGCTCGCCGCCGTTTTCGTCATAGAAATGGGCCGCGGACACCATGGCGCCCTGGGACGGAACGGCATTATACAGCAGGGAATTCTGATCGATAGCGGGTGCGGTCTGATGGTCATACTCCTCCTCGGTCTGAAGCGACACCAATACCCGGTAGGTACCGGTAACCGGGAAATCCATCACCTTGCTGTAGCTTTCCAGTCCCCGATCCTCCACCACGTTTCCATCGGGGTCCCGGATGATGAAGCCCACGGCTCCGGGCTGGAACTGGCTTTGGGCGTAGTCCTGCTCAATCCAGCCGTCCAGGGCATAAATCATCTCCTCCGGACAGCCGCCCAGATTCACGCTGGCATAGCGGGCCCCCACATACTGGGCATAGCGCTCAAGCGCGTTCTCCTCCGCCTGCTCCAGCATCGTATCCAGGGAGGTGCCGTAGAGCCCCTGGCTGGCCAGGGCCAGAATTCCCGCGGCGCTGCCCAGACTCACCAGCAGAAACGCCGCGCACAGCGCTACCGCCAGGAATTTAAATACGATGTGATATTTCATTTGGCATCCCCCTCGATCTTGTACCCCTGGCCCCAAACCACCTTCAAATACCGGGGTTCCGAGGGATTGATTTCGATTTTCTCCCGCAGATGCCGGATGTGGACGGCCACGGCCCCCTCACTGCCCAGAGCCGCCTCCTGCCACACCGCCTCATAGAGGTTCTTGGTGGAGTAGACCTTCCCGGGATTTTTCATCAGCAGCCGTAAGATAGCGTACTCCGTGGGGGTAAGGGCCACATTTTCCCCCTCCACAACCACGGACTTGGTCCGGTCGTCCAGGGAGATTCCCCCGACGGTGATGTTCTCACTGCCCTCCTCCGGGCGGCTGCCCAGCTTGGCGTAGCGGCGCAGCTGGCTGCGGACTCTTGCCAGCACCTCCACGGGGACAAAGGGCTTGGTGATGTAGTCGTCCGCCCCCACGTTCAGCCCCAGCACCTTGTCCTCGGTTTCGGACTTGGCGGTGAGCAGGATAATGGGCGCATTGGAAAGCTCCCGGATCCGGGACGTGGCGGTGATCCCGTCCATCACCGGCATCATCACATCCAGCAGAATCAAATGGATGTCGTTCTCCCGAACAATCTCCAGAGCCTGTTTTCCGTTAAACGCCTCGAAGAGGTTGTATCCCTCCGGCGCAAGATAGATTTTCAGGGCGTTCACAATATCGCTTTCATCGTCACAGATCAGAATGTTGTACATTCTCCCCGCCTCCTTCTTCCTCTTTGTGGCATCATTATAGCATCAAGATTATTAAGAAGAAAGAGGGGGATTCTTTAAGATCCCCTTAATTCTTTCCAAAGAAGGAAATAATTTGCGTTAACCCCCTACCATTCCGGGAAGAAATATGTATAATAAGAAATCAAAGAGCGCTAAATTGTTGTTTGTGAATTATACGCTGTCATTGCGAGCCAGTGCGCACACTGGC